>CAYNSP010000128.1:0-2578 GCA_964400035.1 uncultured Acidimicrobiaceae bacterium
GAGAAAGTGGTCTCGATGGTGGAGTCCTATCGGTGACCAGGGGCTTCCTGATCGTGGACAAGCCGTCCGGTGTCTCGTCTAACCGGATCGTGTCGATGGTCCAGAAGGCCACCGGAACCAAGAAGGTGGGTCATGCCGGCACGCTCGATCCGTTGGCCACAGGTGTCCTGGTGGTTGGTGTGGGCAAGGTGACCCGTCTGATCCGGTTCATCCAGGATCAACCGAAGGAGTATGTGGCCAGGGCCATGTTCGGGGTCGCCACTGACACCCTCGATGCCGACGGTGCCATCCTCGATCGTTCGGAGATGCACTTCACCCCCGAGGAGCTGGCGGCGATCGTGCCCCGATTTGTGGGTGACATCCTCCAGGTCCCACCCATGGTGTCAGCTCTCAAACATGAGGGTCGACGCCTCTATCAGTTGGCCCGCGCCGGTGAGGAGGTGGAGCGTGACGCCCGCCCGGTGAGGGTCTACGAGCTTGAGATCCTCTCGGTCGGAACCGGTCCGTATCCGGAGGTGGAGTTCCGGGTTGTGTGTGGCAAGGGCACATATGTCCGCTCGCTGGCCGATGACATGGCCGCGGCCCTTGGTGGGAAGGCACATCTGACCGCATTGCGTCGAACCCGGATCGGTTCACTCGGTCTCGACCGGTCGGTCCACGGCGATGACCTCGACAACTGGAGAGACCACCTCATCTCACCGTCCGATGCGCTCGAGGATCTCCCGTTGGTGGAGGTGGGGGAGGAGACCGCCAACGCAGTTCGTCACGGGGTCAAGTTCGTTGCCGGTGAGATTCTGGATGGCCCCGATGACGGCCCGTATCGCGTGGTCGGTGCCGATGGCGAGTTGCTCGCCGTCTACGCCCGTTCCGGTGAGACCGCCCGACCCGAGGTGGTGCTCCCGGTATGAAGGTGATGCGTGGTCACCCCGGTCTCTGGACCGCCGAAGCCGGACACAGTGCGGTGACCATTGGTGTGCTTGATGGGGTTCATCTCGGACACAGGAGTCTGATCCGACGTCTTGATCCTTCCCTGGTGAGGACAATCTTGATTTTTGAACCACATCCGGTTGAGGTGCTCCGACCCGGCACCCATCCCCGTCTGCTGACCACTCTCGAGGAGCGTCTCATCCTTCTTGAGGACGCCGGGGTGGATCAGGTTGGTGTCCTCGACCTGACCGATGTGAAGGAGTATGAGCCTGCCCGGTTTGTCGAAGAGGTCCTGGTGGAGCGTCTTTCGGCACGTCAGGTGGTGTGCGGTCTCGATTTCCGGTTTGGTAAAGACCGGACCGGTGACACCTATCTGCTCGCCGACCTGGGTAAGGAGTTCGACTTTGTCGTCGACCGGGCTCCATTGATCGTCGATGACGCTGGCGATGTCCTGTCGTCGAGTGCAATCCGAAAACTGATCGAGGAGGGGAAGCCGGATCAGGCAACACGTGCCCTGGGATACCCGTTCCATCTCACCGGTGTCGTGGAACACGGCGATCGGCGAGGTCGGGAACTGGGAGTTCCGACGGCCAACATCAAGCTGCCTTCCCGGAAAGTGACCCCGGCGTTCGGGGTGTATGCGGGACATGTCCGATGGAACGACCATCGCTATATGGCAGCTATCAACATCGGTGTCCGACCCACATTCGGGGAAGGCGATGTGCTGGTCGAAGCCCATCTTCTCGACTTCGACGCCGACCTCTACGGCGAACAGATCGTTGTCGAGCTCGAGCACTACCTCCGACCAGAGATCAAATTCGACAACATCGACGACCTGATCGCCCGGATGCAAACCGACATCACCGACACCAGGAGACTTCTTAGATAGGCCAGGCGGACGGCTATTCGGGCTTTTCGAGCAGAAGGTGGCAAACCCAGCGCGGAAGGTTTCGACCTCAAAACCAGTTGACCGTGCCAGTGTCGGTTGACGTGGTTTCGTCCCAATTGGTCACCACAGCTGGTTCCAGATTCCTGCCCAATATGACCAAGCAAAGCATCGTTCAGGCTGGGTTTCCACATTGGCGTTGTTGGGGAGGAAGCCGTGCCCCTGAAATGCTCGGTCGACGAGGTGCCAAACGCAGACAAGAGGGCTTATCTTCACTACGGCGGTGATGGGGGCCTCTATGACCAAAAACTGGTGGTCCTTGAACCTCGCTCGGCTCAGTATCTTGAGAGGAAGTCTGTGCGTTCGTGCGTTTCAGGAGTCCGGTAGTGCGAAAAGTGCGGTCCGCTTGCGTGGGACGGACACATTGTTTGCGCCGCAGCCGTCGTGCAGTCGATCGGGACGTGGGTCGATCCCAAGGCGTGACCTAACTCGTGAGCAACGGCGCCTCTCAAGTCCTTCTTAAGGATGGACACACCCGTAAACGGGTCGTCGTGCCATGTGTAACCGCTCGGCACCGAATCGATCAGGATCAAACCCCGAGCAATGTTGGTGGTTCCGCTATACACCTGTCCCCAGAACTGACCGGGCGTTGCGATGTTGCATCCTTTGGAGTAGACTCGGCCGATTGGTACAGACGTGACGCCCGCCTGCTCGCAGGCTATTGATGCCATGTTTATCGCGCCGACATAGTCGATCCACACAGGC
>CAYNSP010000128.1:2588-3973 GCA_964400035.1 uncultured Acidimicrobiaceae bacterium
GCTGTTCCAAGTGTTCCGCCCGTTCGCCACTTCTGAGTCTGAGAAGACATCGTTGTTGGCGACATAGAAGAGCATCGGCCCGCCGTTCCCCTGCCATTTGAAGTGCCAATGTGCCAGCCACGACGCTTGACCGGCTTGAATTCCGAGGGCCACAAAGAACGTGATCGACAGGATTATCACCAGAGGCCGGCGGCGAGCCGATCTCAACCTCGAGCTCATCCGTCTGCTGAGAAGATGTTGACTTTGGGTTCGGCTCCGGAACAGAATTCGACTGAGAGAACCATGTACCTTCCACCGACCTTCTCAATTCCGAAAGCGACCTCCCCTTGTTCTGGGGTACCCGGCAACGGGAGGTAGTACCTTCCGTGCCCGATGGTGCGGAATTCGTTCCCGCTGGCGGGTGCTTCGTCGCGTCTACCTGCTGCCTCATAGCGTGCTGCGAAATCCTGTGCTGCCTCGTCGGACGAGCTGAAAGTGAGTCTTTCCCACTCCGGTGTCCCAGGCTCCGGAGCCTGGAAATAGCCTACGGTCATCAAGCTTCCAACTTCACAGTTCGGAATGGAATCCGTTTTCTGTCGCACTTGGTCTCCGCGTGCAGACTGGATCAAAAAGAAGGTAACTACCACCATCGCCGCAATTCCACCAACGATCAGGAGCGGCCTCGCTGTTTTGACGCCTCGATCAGCGCTCATGGTCGAAGTCTATATGAGGTTCGCCCTCCGGCAAGGCTACGCCCTCCTCTCTTTTGGCCTGTTCAGAAGCGGCGAGGGCGGGTTGTCCCGACCTCCGGTCGAGTTGGACGTTGTAGTAGTTCAGCGCGTGTTCGTTGGGGAGGGACGTAGCCGATGGCGGAGTGGAACCGGACCTCGTTATCCCACCAGACCTAGTTGCGGGTGGCGAGTTCGAGATCGTCGACTCTGCGGAACAGTCCTTCGTGGTGGACGCATTCGGTCTTGGAGAGACCGATGATCGACTCTGCCGGGTGTTCGATAGGGCAAACTGAATGCAGGTAGAACAGACAGAGGTGGTAGAGTTCCTCCTGATCCCACATCGATCCAAGAGATTCAACGCGTAATGAAAACCACAGCAGAAATAGTTTCCGAGTTCGGCACCCACGAGAGCGACACAGGGTCGCCCGAAGTTCAGGTTGCCCTACTCACCGACCGAATCAACCATCTCACCGAGCATCTTCGGGAGCACAAGCATGACCACCACAGCCGTCGCGGTCTCCTGCTCATGGTTGGTAAGAGGCGGCGTCTGCTCGACTACCTGCGTCGTCAGGATGTCGAGCGTTATCGAGCTTTGATCGCCAAGCTAGGTCTTCGGCGATAACCTGAATTTCGGGGTCGTGCGATCCCGAAGAGATGAGCCCTGTCGGTTGACAG
>CAYNSP010000129.1:0-3937 GCA_964400035.1 uncultured Acidimicrobiaceae bacterium
GGCGAGCATCTTCTTCCGTTTCGTTATGCAAGGGGGTGGCCGTCGCCACCCCCTGCATATCTATCTATTGATCAGGACCCGAACTGGAAGCAGGCCTCGTCGAACTGGTACTCAGCGGTGATCGGGTGGGTGAATTCCTTCTGAAGGATCACCTCACCTGCATGGACACCACCGGTGAGTCCGGCGACATCCGGCTTCCAGATGGTGGTCTTCCGCTGGACGGCCTCGTTCGGCGTACCGACGTAGGTCTCGTTCGGAGCGAGACCGTTGAAGTCGACCGAGGTCAACGACTTGGCCGCGGCCAGGACACCAGCCTGGGTCAGGTCACCGGCTGCAAGGGCTGCCTCAAGTGCAGCATGCATGATCCGGGCCTCGACGAATCCTTCGAATACCGCCGAGACCTTGTTGCCCGAGAGGGCACCTGATGCCTCGACCAATGCGATGGCATCCTGGATCCCCTGCGAGGTGTCGGACCACGGTGAGTAGTAGCTACCCCACACCGTCATGGCTTCGACTGCCTGAGCAATCGGGCCGGTGAGGAAACCGGGGTTGTAGCCGGGGGCCGCCCCACTCCACATCGCCTGGAACCCGCCCGCAGCGGCGCCACCGAAGATGGTCGCCCACGAGGTAGGGGTCGTGGTCAGCCAGACAAAGTCAGCACCGGACGAGGTTATCTCGTTCCGAACCGCGGTTTCAGACGCCTCGTCACCGGGCAGGACCTGCCCGCTGCCGTCGTAGACGACTTCGAGGCCGAGCTGCTCGGCTGCGTAGAGGGCACCCTCTGACGAGTCGACGCCGTAATCGCCGGGGACCGAAGCGATGGCGATGGTCTGGAAGTCATCACCCATCTGATCCTTCATGTACCCGATGACGTTCATCGCCTCGAGGCAGTAGTTGGCACCGTGAGGCAGCAGGTTGGCGTTGTAGGTCGGGTCGGTCCATCCGGAGTACCAGGTCAACGGAATCGCCAGGATCCCGTCGTCTTCCAGATTCTCCAGGATGCCCACCGTCTGAGGCGATCCGGTCGAGTGACCGAATGCCACCACGCTGTCCTTCAACTCCTGGTAGCGCTGTGCGTGCTGGGTCGAGTCATACGCCGTATCCAGCGGTCGCAGGACGACGTCGAACCCGCCAACACCGCCGTTGGCGTTGACGTTGGCCCAGTAGATGTTGTGACCGGCCACGATCACGTTGACCAACGGACTGAACGGCCCGGTCAGGTCAGAGAGGAGGCCGATCGTGATGGTCTTGGCCTCTACATCAACACCGATATCGGTCTTGAGTTGGGCCGGCGCTTCCGTGGTCGTCGTTGTTCCGGGCGGGGCAGTGGTCGATGTGGCTGGCGCCGCGGTGGTCGTGGTCGCATCCGAGCCCGCAGGGCTACATGCAGCTACGACCAAGCCGAGGACCAGGAGCAGTCCCACCCAGCTTGTCTTTCTCTTCATTTCTGTCTTCTTCCTCCTTGACGTGAACGGACGTCAGTCCGCTCGGGTTGTTAGACCGCTCAATATGTGAACGGCCAACTCTTCCAATAGTTGCGAATCCTCAGCCATATCCCGTACAAACCAAGCGGCTCGAACATCAGGAAAAGAATGATCAGCAGACCGTACAGCACAAGGTTCACCTGGGCTACGGAAAGGCCAGGGCCGAGCCCCGATTCGGTGTTGATCAGACCCCAGTCGAAGGGGCCAGTGGAAACGATGAGGTCGGCCAGCCCGACGAACATCCCCTCGCCCGCCCTTACATACTCGACCAACCATGTGGCGAGATCGAGGACTACCCGTGGCAGGGCGATGACGAACAGGGAGCCGAGCAGGACGCCGGAGACGACACCGGCACCACCGATGAGGATGATGGCAATGAACTGCACCGACATGAACAGGTTCCACGTCTCAGGGAGCATCCGGCCCACGAAGACCGCAAGTAGGGCTCCCGCCACCCCCGCATAGAAGGAGGAGATCCCGAAGGCGGTCATCTTGTACTTGAACTCCTCGACACCCATGATCCCGGCGGCGATGTCACGGTCCCTGATCGCCTGGAATGCCCGCCCCGGTCTGGTCCTCTGAACGTTCTTGGCCAGGATCACCGCGATGACCAGCAGAATCAGGAGGAAGTAGAAGGTCTTGGCGGTGCTGGACAACTCGACGCCAAACCATGATCCGTTCCGGGAGAAGTCGATCAGGGGTTCCTCCTCCTTCCAGAGACGGATCTCAAAACGCGGGAATCCGCGACCGGACTGTGATCCACCGGTGACCGAGGCGAACCTTCTGAACAGGTACTCGCCAACAAACACCAAACCGAGTGTCACGAAGGCCAGGTAAAGCCCCCGGACCCGCATGGCCGTGGGGCCGATGATCAGACCGACCAGGGCCGCGACGATCCCCGCAGCCGGGAGCCAGATCCACATCGGGAGACCCATGCCTACGAGGGGCCCGGGTGCATCGCCGAACCATGCCGCGGTGTAGGCACCAATACCCATGAAGAAGGCGTGACCGAGAGAAACCTGACCGGCCATGCCGGTGAGGATGTTCAAACCCATGGCGCCGATAGCGAAGATGAACACCTGGGTTAGGAGCCGGAGCCAATCGGCATCCCCCAGGAACCCCACGATTGGTAGCACGCCGTGGGGCACCAACAACAACACGAGGAGCAGCAGGCCCACCATGACCTTCTTCGTGGTCGTATTGAGCAGCGCCTGATCGGACTCATATGAAGTGTGGAGAAGCGGACGACCCCTCACACACGCCTCACTTCTTCGGTACCGAAGAGTCCGTACGGGCGGACGATCAAGACGATCAGCATCAACAGATAGGGCACGATGCCGGGAAAGCCGGTCCCCACGACATTGAGAGGCAGGTAGGCGGTCACCGCCGCCTCGGTGAATCCAACCAGTAGCCCGCCGACCACCGCACCCACGATGCTGTCGAGACCGCCGATGATGATCGCCGGGAAAGCACGGAACGCGTAGAAGGCGGTCGCCTGGTCGACACCGGCCACCCGTCTCGGATACATGGACACGAACATTCCGGCGATGGCGGCGAGCACCGCACCGATCGCCCAGGCGATCGAGAACATCCTGCCCACGTTGATCCCCTGGGCTCGCGCCGCCTCCTGATCGAAAGCCGTCGACCGCATGGCGATACCGGTGCGGGACCGGAAGAACAGTGTGATGGCGACTACCGCCACCACCGCAACTCCGAACTGGAGCACCTCGGTGTAGGCGATCCGCACCCACCCGAGGTCAAAACTCTGAAGCCCGAACGGGTCGCCCATCGGACGTGGGGCGAGACCGATGAAGTCGTTGGTGATAGTGCGGATGACGATGTCCAAACCCAGAGTGACGATGGCGATGGCGAACAACTCCTCACCCACCATCGGTCGAAGCACCAATCGCTCCAGGATGACCCCGAGGAGGGCCATGCTCAACAGGGCGACGATGACTGCGAGGGACCATGTGATCACCGGAGAGGCGCCCGGCATCCACCGGCCGGGGATGTCGAGGATGGTGGCGTAGGAGGCCACCAAGAACGCACCCAACGCCGACAGTGCCCCATGGGCGAAGTTGAGGACGCTGCTCGACTTGAAGATGATCACGAAACCCACAGCAAGCAGGGCGTAGATAGTCCCCAGGGACAACCCTTCCACGAAGGTCGTCGCCACCTTGTTGGCCCCACCGTGGGCCTGGGCGATCAGCACCAAATGAGGGATCACGACCCGTACATGTCCTCGATCAGGTCACCGAACATGGCCGCCACCGCACTCCGCTTCAGCTTCTGCGTGGCGGTCAATTCTCCATCTTCATGGTCGAGTTCCTTGGGGATCAGACGGAACTTGCGAATGTTCTCGACCCGGGCGAACTTCTCGTTGGTTTCGCTGACGACCTGTTGGATCAGTTCGATGACCTCGGGCTTCTCCGACAGGTCACGGTAGGTGGTGT
>CAYNSP010000130.1:0-3909 GCA_964400035.1 uncultured Acidimicrobiaceae bacterium
ACCGCGGTCCTCGGTCTCACCAGCGAGATCACGTCGGGGGAGGGTCTCTCCGAAATGGAACGCAACGAGTTGATGCATCTGGTCGCCGACCAGGCCGTCGAGATGTCCTATCTGGTCGAGGACCTCCTGGTGGCTTCGCGTGCCGAAATTGGTGCGGTAGCGATAGACGCACGCATCGTCGACCTGGAAGTCGAGCTACAAGCAGCCCTCGACGGTCTCGGGCTGGGCTCCGTCGAGGTACCCGACGTGATTCCGGAAGCCATCGCTGACCCAACCCGGGTTCGCCAGATCCTCCGCAACCTTCTTACCAATGCGCTCCGATACGGGGGCTCGAACATCCACATCCTCGCCGGTGCGTATCTGGACAAGGTCTGGTTGGAAGTGCGGGACGACGGTGCCGGGGTCCCGGAGAACCTCGCCCGCACCATCTTCGAGCCTTACAGCACCGCCCACCAGGGTGTCGAGGGGTCGATCGGTCTCGGGCTTTCAGTTTCCCGCCAGCTGGCAGGTCTGATGGGCGGGTCGCTCGGGTACCGGAGGGACAACGGTGAGAGCGTGTTCCGGCTTGAACTTCCGCTTGCCGGCAACCAGGAAGACCTGGCCCTGGCTTCACAGATGGCGGATGCGTAGTTAGATTTGGGGGCCCGTGCCCGACCTGAACCTCTCCATCGTTTACTGGCCACTGATGCTGGCTGGCGCCTACCTCCTGGGTTCGATTCCGTTCGCCCAGTTGGTGGCGAGGCTCCACGGCATCGATCTGCGTAAGGCAGGTAGTGGCAACGTTGGTGCGGGGAACGTAACCAAGCTGATCGGCAAGGGCTGGGGCACCCTGGCTGCCGCACTCGATTTCGGCAAGGGCTTTGTCCCTGTCTACCTGGCGAGAAATTCCGGTCTCGGCTTGGGTGCCGCCGGGATGGTTGGAGTCGCCGCTGTGGTCGGCCACAACTGGTCGATCTGGATGAAGGGTCGTTCGGGTAGAGGTCTGGCCACCTCCGCAGGGATGCTGGTGGCCCTGGCGCCGGCGATGATCATCTGGACAACCGGGTGGGCAATCGTGGGTTGGAAGATCGGTGGAGGAATCGCCGGCTTCCTGGGTTGGGGCCTCCTGCCGATTGTGTCCGTCGCCATGGGGCAACCACCAACGCTCAGCCTGGTTCTGCTTCTCCTCGCAGTCGTGCTCATCGGGCGACGTATGCAGGGAAACCGTGACGCCTCCCGGGATACACGGGCCGCGTTGCGTCGGGCGGTGTTCGACACCGATCCCGCTCATGACGAATACCCCGAAACGGTCGAAGACCCACTGGCACCGTGAACCCAAAGAGGGTTGCCTGGGTCGCAGCTATTGCTGTCGTCGTCTACGGCGCGGCCGCGGTTTGGGCATTCAACCGATTCGATATTCCACCGATCCGTGGGGCCCTGTGGTTGTTCATCATCACGGCCGCCGCCGCTCAAATCGGGTCGACCTGGTTCGCCGGGCTGCTGTTTCGTGAGTCCATCGAGGAGGTCGGTCGGAACCTGAGCCCCTGGAAGGCGTTCATAGCCGCGCTGGTGGGGGGTGGTGTGGCGCGTCTCATTCCTGCCGGTGGGGCGATCACACCGGTGGCGATGACCTGGACGGTCAGGGACGACACCGACGCCGCAGCAGGCCCGGCCTTGCGGGTGACCCTCCTCAACTACGCAGGCCTTCTGGTGATGGCCGGAACCGGGATTCTGCTGGCCCGACCCTCATCCTCGGCTCAGGTCCTCGGTGTCGGTCTTACCGTGCTCGCCCCGATCGTGATACTCCTCGGCCTGACCCTGATGTTCGGCTCGGGGCGCCTGGCCAGCCTGAACAAGCGTTTCCCCAAGTTCATCCGCACCCGGCTGGAGAACTCGGTGGTGAACCACCCACCAAGACTCGAGTCTCAGATCTACATCTGGATCAGACTCGCCCTAGAAACATTGGCACTCTGGCTAATCCTCACCGGGTTCAACATCGACCTCACCGCATTTCAGGCGGCCGCGGTGTTCGCATCGGCGAGCCTGTTTGGAGGTCTCCCCGGGACACCGGGTGGTCTGGGTTATGCCGAATTCGGATTGACCGTGATTCTCGGCGCGTATGGGGTCCCTGCCGAGACTGCGGTGGTTCCGATCCTGGTTTATCGGATGATCTCATTCTGGTTGCCGGCGGCAACCGGGTTCCTGGCCGGCGGCACAACCTTCCTCACCTCGGAAGAGGCGAAGACGGTCGAGCCGTCAGGCTGAACCGCGGGTGCGGAACGCAGCGGCGGCGCAGATCAGGGTGGTGATCACGGCCGTGATCACCAGCAGGCGGTAGTCGACCCTTTCGATCAACGCCGCGGCGGCCATCAGAGCGACACTCTGGGGGAGGTTGAGGGCAACGTTCGAAGCCGCCGAAGTCCGACCCTGGAGCTCACCCGGTGTGAGTCTCTGACGAAGGGTCATGTATGCGACCACGATCCAGGGGACACCGAAGCCGATGATCATCATCCCCACGATTGCCCAGAACAGGCTGGTTCCAATGGTGGGGATGAGACCCAGTGCGAGGAGTGCCGACCCGATTCCGATCGATCGGGGCTCTCCGAACCTTCGCACCGCGGTTGAGGAGGTGATTCCACCGGCGACGGCGCCGACACCCTGGACACTGACCAGGACTCCGAGCATGGCGGTTTCGACCTTGAGCCCCTGTTCCAGCAAAGGGAAGATGGCCGCATTGACCATACCGACGATTCCGAAGGTGACCGCGAGGACAACGGTGAGGGCGGCGAGGCCCGGGGTCGAGAACAGGTGTCTGAATCCTGCGCTCACCTCCTGCCAGTAGGAGACACCTTCGCCACGTTTCCCTGGAGATTTCTCGGTGACGGACAGCCGGGTGAGCATCACCGCGGTGATCGCGAAGCAGAGCAAACCGAGGACCACTACCGACTCCGGGCCGAAGGCCACGTAGAGACCGGTCCCGATGAGCGGGGAGATGAGCCGGAGAGCATTATCTATGGTCTGGAGGAGGCCATTTCCGGATGCCAGCTCTTCGTCAGGGAGGAGGTCACGGATGATTCCCGATCCGGCCGAGGCCGTTGAGTACTGCATGGCTCCATAGAGGAACATGACCCCATAGATGATCCACAGTCTCGACTGGTCTCCGACGAGCAGGAGGCTGGCGATCACCGGGACCATCACCGTGTTGGTCCGGACCAGGAGCTTCTTCCGTGACATCCGGTCGGCAACCTGGCCGATGAACGGCGCCAGGAGCGCGGGAAGACCCATCACCACGAACACCATCGCTGCTGCCCCGTCCGAGCCGGTCATGTCTTTGACCCACACCGCCACCATGAGGAACAGGGCGCTGTCGGCGATGTTGGTGAACAGCCAGGCCCGGACCAGCTGTCTGAAACCGGGGCGGTGCCAGGCTTGAGGACGTCGTTTGAGCAGACTCTGTTTGGTATCAGTCACCAGTTGCTCCCTCGGGTGGTGTCGGGTCGGGGTTGACCACGGCGAAGAAGCGCACCCGGCGTGCCCCCTCGGGGCGGCTGGTTGGATCGGTGGTCCGACCACGGAAGCGCCCGGTTATGGCATGGAGGTCGGCACTGAGGGCCGCACTCTCTTCGGGGGTTGCCCAGAAGTCGGCGATGGCGATGGTCGAAGCGTCCACCCATCCGGCATCTTCACGGTGGGTGTTCTCCAGGAATACCTGGATCCGCTCTGCTTCGCGCTGCACCCACATCGACCCGAGTTCGGTCACTGCCGCCAGGGATCCGGGCACATCGGGGGACGGACGCATGTCCTTGAGGCCACCTCTCTTGGCGCGCCACGGCTTCTCCCGGCCCCTCCGCTCACCCGGTTCGATGTATCCGTACTTGGCCAGCATGCGGAGATGGAATGAGCAGGAGGCAACCGATTCCCCGGTCACCT
>CAYNSP010000131.1:0-3877 GCA_964400035.1 uncultured Acidimicrobiaceae bacterium
CCATCGTCCCCACATTCACATGCGGCTTCGTACGCTCAAACTTCGCCTTCGCCATGATCCTTTTGTTCTCCTAGTTGTTCCTTTGCGACGTGGCGTCGCCCGTATGTAGCGGCGGGCAGACTCGAACTGCCGACCTCTCGATTATGAGTCGAGCGCTCTCACCTACTGAGCTACGCCGCCTCAGCACGACCTCCCGGTCGTCAGAGCCTCCTACCGGATTTGAACCGATGACCCCTTCCTTACCATGGAAGTGCTCTACCAACTGAGCTAAGGAGGCTGGATTGTCCTGAACGCTGGGGCGTCCGTGCCGGGAGAAGGATTCGAACCTCCGTAGGCGTCTGCCGGCAGATTTACAGTCTGCTTCCTTTGACCGCTCGGACATCCCGGCGTTCAAGAACGTGCGCCATCGACGCACGTTCCGTGCCCGTGAAGTTTAGCGATGAGCCGTCGGTGTGCCCACTTGGAGGCGTGGGTCCCGGGGAGGACGGAAACTCCCTACCTCTCGCCGCTCCCCGGGGTTACGTCCCTTCCGGGACGCCTCAAGACTCAGCTGATCCCCATCGCCATTTCCTGGAGCCGCTCCACCCGTTCGTGAGTGGGCGGATGGGTGCTGAACATCTTCATGAAGCTCCCGCCTTTGAGCGCCTTGATCGGGTTGTCGATGAACAGCTGACTGTGCGCCGGATCGATCCTCATCGGGATCCGCGCGGTCCCCTCGGAGATCTTCTCGAGGGCTGACGCCAGGTTGAGCGGGGCACCGGTGATCTGAGCGCCACTCCGGTCGGCCTGGAACTCACGGGTCCGTGAGATGGCGAACCGGATGACCATGGCCACCAACGGTGCCACCAGCAGTGCCAACAGCATCCCGATCGCACCAAGCGGATTGTTCCGGTTGTCACCGCTGAACATGGCGATGCGGATGAGGATGGAAATGGCGGCACCGATCATCGCAGCGATGCTGCTGATCAGGATGTCACGGTTCTTGATGTGGGCCAACTCGTGGGCGACCACACCTTCCAACTCCTGACGGTTGAGCATCTGCATGATTCCGGTCGTCACCGCGACGACCCCCTTCTTCGGGTTCCGACCGGTGGCGAAGGCGTTGGGCTGGGGTGAATCGATCAGATAAACGGCTGGCATCGGCAGGTCGGAGGCAAGCGCCAGCCTCCGGATCATCGCATGGAGTTCCGGCTGTTCAGCCTCGCTGACCGGGCGGGCGCGGGTGGCCGCCAGGGCCAGCTTGTCGGAGAAGAAGTAGGCGAAGAAGTTGAAACCGAATGCGATGACGAGCGCGAAACCGACGCTCTGACCCAACGCATATGTGATCGAGAACAGCAGGGCGCCCATGAAGGCGAGCAGACCTACCGTTTTGATGTCATTCATGATCGGATTTTAGGACCGGACCCCGCGCTAAGACCTGCGGTCGAACCTCACTCGGAAGGTGCCGGGCAGAAGAAGGGCGGGTCGTCGCCGCCCTGGTGATAGGAGTAGGTCTGGTTGACGAATCCGAGTACCAACGAGTAGCCCTCGACCCGGCGTTCGGCATAAGTCTGACCGGGCTCGGCACACCCGATGGCCCCGTTGGTCCAGGTCACCGGATGCGCCGGTGTGACGATGACGACATCACTCTCCGGCGCTGCCATCCTTTGTGCCAGATCCGCAACGGCAGCACGCGTGACACTCTCCGCGTCCCATTGGCCGGATGAGCAGGCGGCGAGAACCAGCATTAGAGATGTGAGGAGGACCCGGGACTTCATACCTGGCCTCATTTTGTCACCACCAGGACCCGAAAGTCGCCGAGTCCTCGCGGATGGAGCAGGGTTTCGGCCTCGGTCTTCAGGGTCCGGATCTGGAGACGCTCTATCGCATTGTCTCCCCTAGCCGCCTCCAGCTCAGCCTGTCGCAGTGCAGAGAGCCGATCCCGCAACCCCCATTCGGACAGAAAGTCGTCCTGACGGTGGAGGGAGACGGTCGTCCCGGCGCGCTGTGCGATGTCGTAGAGGGCGGTGAAGTTCACGTCAGCAGTGATGTCCGTCTCTCCGGGTTCGTCGAGTGGATGCGGTCCCAGGTGGTGGGCGCGGTATGTCCTCAGAGTCCCGTCGCTACGTCGTGGGATCAGATTCTCGGCGGTGTCGCCATAGTCGATGAGCAGTATCGAGCCCGACTCGAGCGCCCCGATCGCCTGAGTCAGCCAGCGCGCCCCCTCGAGCTGCACCTCCACCCAACCTCCATCGGGAACCTCGCCGGCGTAGCGGTCCAGCCACTCCTTAACCTCATCACGGACAGGTGCGTCGACAAATGCGAGCGATTCCCCGTCGAGTCCGACCCAACGTTCGCGCCAGACCCCATCGACCCGCTGGGCGATCGCCATCGGCAGGTTGTCGATCAGTTCGTTGGCGACCACCACACCCCGGATCCTGTCAGGAAGTCGATCGGTCACGGTAAGACCCGGCACCGAGCCTTCGAGGACGGCCCGGGCGGCCGGAGAGACTTCCACCGCGGTGGCGGGAACCGCGACCCGCCCGATGAGAGGTCTGAGAAGCGAACCCGACCCGGAGGCCACCTCCACAACCTCGAAGGGGTCGCCGATGCGGAGACGTTCCGCTTCGACGAATCCGGCCAGTGTCTCGCCGAAGAGCACACTCACCTCGGGCGAGGTGAGAAAGTCCCCTCCCTTTGCGGAACGGAGGGTGTCGCCTCCGAAGAACCCTTCCGGGTCGTACAAGGAGACGGCCATGAACTCCTCGAACGGGATCGGGCCGCGTTCACGGATCATGGTCTGAAGCCGGTGTTTGAGTGTCATCGGATACCGTAGGAACTATGCACTTTGGAGTCTCCATCTTCCTGACCGACACTTCAATTCGGCCCGACGTCCTGGCCCGGGCCGTGGAGGCACGTGGCTTCGAGTCGCTCTGGCTGCCCGAACACTCTCACATCCCGACCTCTCGAGAAACTCCGTGGGGTGGAGTGGAGGGGGCACCACCACTACCCGAGATGTACTGGAGGACCTACGACCAGTACGTCGCTCTCTCATATGCCGCTGCGGTGACATCGGAGCTGAAGCTCGGAGCGGGAATCACCCTCGCCGCCCAAAGAGACCCGATCTGGACGGCCAAGGAGGTGGCCAGTCTCGATTTCCTCTCGGCCGGCAGGGTGCTGTTCGGCATCGGCTACGGCTGGAACAAGGAGGAGATGCGCAGTCACGGCGTCTCCTACACCGAGCGCCGGCAGCTGCTCAGGGAGAAGATCCTGATGATGAAGACGCTGTGGACCGAGGACATTGCCTCGTTCGAGGGTGAGCTTCTCCACCTTGAGCCTTCCTGGGCCTGGCCCAAGCCGATCCAGAAACCACACCCGCCGATCATCCTGGGTGGCGCTGCCGGACCCAGGACCATTGCCGACATGGTCGAGTTCTGCGATGGCTGGATGCCGCTCGTGGTTCGCCATGACATCGCCGGTCGGATCAGCGAAGTTCGCCGTGCCGTAGAGGCCGCGGGGCGCGATCCGGACGCCTTCGAGATCACGGCCTCCGGGGCGAAACCGGATCAATTGGAGGCTCTGGCGGCTGCGGGAGTGAACCGGGCGATCTTCGGTCTCCCTTCGGCGGAAGGTGACGTCGTCATAGAGAGACTCGACCGTCTGTCTTCTGAACTAGGCCTTTGAAATGAGGAAAGGGCCCCGCGGGGCCCTTTCCTTCGAAGATACCGGGGTCGGACTAGAAGTCCATTCCCCCGCCATCGTGGCTGTGCCCGGGCGCCGCTGCCGGCGGCTCAGGCTTCTCGGCTACGAGAGCCTCCGTGGTGAGGAGCAGGGCCGCGATCGATGCCGCGTTCTGCAGGGTCGAACGGGTCACCTTGGCCGGGTCGATGACACCGGC
>CAYNSP010000132.1:0-3824 GCA_964400035.1 uncultured Acidimicrobiaceae bacterium
ATGACGTAGGCGTGGTTTTCGTTTCGGCCTCTGGTCATGGGTGTGTAGATGCCTGCATGGTCGGTCGGCTTGTCAACGAGGAGGAGGGCGGTGTCAGCGGTGCGGCCTTGGGCGGCATGTGACGTTTGGGCGTAACCGAGCCGGACATCGGCAGCGACATAGTCGGCGGGGAGCCTGACGGTTCCGATCTTGCCGGTGACCGTGACACTCCGATCCGAATGTACGGCGGTGATTGTCCAGTGGTCTCGGTTCTTGACCATATGCCCCTGGTCGGTTTGGAGACGACGGTCGTTGCGTCGAGTGACCACTTCATCTCCAACATGGAGTCGCTCTCCACCGACGCTGACGCGTGGTGCTTTAGGGTCGAGTTCTCCGACGTGCTGGAGCAGGAGTTGGGCGTGCCGGTTGAGCCGGTCCACGGTTTCGTTCCTGTTGGCCATGAGCGCAACGCTTTCGCCTCGTTGCCGTGCTGCCCACCATGCCCCGATGATCTGGGGTTCCATCTCCGAGGAGGTGCCGCCGTGGAGTCGACCATGCCGATCATACTCGGTGAGGGCGTCTGGATTGCCGTTGCGGAGTTCGAGACTGGCCTTGCGCTCCCATTCATGGTTGAACCGGTGTACCTGTTCCAGTTCTGTTGCTCCGTAGGTGTTGACCAGGTGGGCGAACATTCCGCCTCTTCCGACGGCTGAGAATTGGCGTGGGTCTCCGACCATGACGACCCGCCATTCTTTCTGGTCGGCGAGTTGGGCGAGGGCCACGAGTTTGGGTGTGGATGCTGTTCCTGCTTCGTCGAGGATGATCGTCGTCTCGGGCGGCAGGTCGTATCCAGGTCCAGGTGGTCGGGTCGGGTGGGAGTGTTCGGTTAGGAGTTTGTCGAGGGTGTCGGCTCTCATACCGGCCTCGTTGCCGAGTACCTCGGCGGCGGCTGCTGTGGGTGCGATACCGAAGGCGAGACAACCTTGCCTGCTCAGGTTCCTCACCCCGGCGTTGAGGGCGGTGGTCTTCCCCGCTCCTGCTGGACCGGTCACGAGCTCCAGGCCACGGCCACCGGCGACAGCCACGGCGACTTCGACTTGGCCTGAGTCGAGTCCTTCGGGGAGGACCATACGGCGTGGAGTCCGGGTGGGGGTCTGGGTGGTCCGTTGTTCCGCCCATGCGACGAGCATCCGTTCCTGGTCGAGGATCGCCTGAGTGGTCAGAGTCCGGCCGACGGCTGGTTCGGTGATCGGTCGACCGTCCCGACGCAAGGGCGTCCCGGTAGGCGGTGGCTTGGAGATGTCCACACACTGAGACTCGACCGCATACCCGGCAAGCTCTTCCAGCCAGGAGGTCAGCCGCGCTGCTTCGCCGGGGACGGTGGTGGGTGTGGTGGCGGCGAGTTCTCGGAGTAGTTCGGCCGGACGCCACGACGACTGACCTTCCTGGAGACGTTCCATCGCCTGATTGACCATCAGCCCGGCGCGGTCTTGGTTGATCTGGTCGTGGTGGAGTTGTCGGCCTACAGCGGCCTGGATCACCCAGTCCGGGTCGAAGCCGAGGTCACGGCTGCGGTCTTGCCAGTCGGCCTGTAGTTCCCCAGTGGTGGTGCCGTGGGGTTTGGCGGGTCGACTATCAACGACTGCTTCTCGTTCCAGCTTCCACTGCTCCTCGGGTGTGGGTTCACGGTCGAGGTCGGTGCGGAACCTCTCCAACTTCGCAGCCAGACGAGCCTCCATATCGGAGGTCCGCTGCGAAAACTCGGCTAACACTTGCGTTGGGATGGTGGCGATCTCAGAGATCCCGTTCTCGGGTCGGTCCCATCGGACACCGAGCCTTCCGGTCAGTTCGGCTCGGAGGTTGGCGTGATACAACGCCGAAAGGGTCCGCTGGTCCTTCATGATCGTCCTGGCGTCCAGGGCGAGCCATCGGCCGTCGTCAGCGATGACCTTGTTAGCGATCACCGCGTGGGTGTGGATTTGGGGGTCGAGTTTGCGGCTGGTGTGCTGCCGAAAGGTTGCAGCGACGATCCCCTGCGTGTCAACGGTCATTGTGTGTCCGTGGATGGTTCGCCTCGTGTGAGCATGATCCTCAATCCACGAGAGAACCGCGTTGACCGAAGCATCATGTGCTTCCAAGACCTGCTTCTGGATGTCCTCATCACCAAGCCCAAACAGGACCGAGACCGATTTGGGTGCTGAGAAGGTGGCGTCGTAACCCCGTACCGCATCCTCGGCCATCTTCCGACCCAGACCCACACCTGTGACTGGATGCTTGCCATCGATGAGGGCGTGGAACGCCTCGGACTGGACATCACCATCCAACCCCAGACGGACCGCAGCCTTACCCCACCACAACCCCGGCGGCTCATCCCCATCGAGGTAGTAGGAAGGCAGATGTTCGGTGTAGTAGCGGCCCGAGGCTAAACCTTTCAGACTCGTCACCCGAACCGTCACGACAAGCCTCCCGAAACTGTCAGACCACAGGTCTGCAACCGTCTGTCCGACTTTCTGATGCGAGGTGGAGTGGTGGCTGTCATCGGGAGTTCCTGGGTCAGGTGGTCTCGGAGTCGGGCGCGCTGCTGAACAGGTCGGGTTGAGGGATCGGGGGTTTCCGACTCTTGGGGTGTGGGCGAGTGGTCGAGGTGGGGGAGGGGTCGACGCTTCCGTCGGTCCGCGGTTCTTGGACGCGAATGGTGGAGAGGTCGGCGCCAATCAGTTGCTCCAGGGCTGACCTTGGGACTCGGAGGATCTTTCCGAGTTCGACTACGGGGAGTCCTGACTGGCCGTTGGTCTCGCGCCATTCACGGGTGAGGGCATAAGCCTTGGTTCGGCCGATCCGCAACAGTTCTCCGGCCTCCTCAACGGTGAGAAGGATCGGAATAGTGTCAATCCGGTTCCCTTGTTGCGCCATAACAAGATCAGTGTAACATGTCAAGTGTGAGAGTGGCGTTAGCAGACAAGAAAAGTCTTGTGTACGATTCGGGCGTGGCCAAGAAGCGCAAACCCGAAGAAACACCGCCCCCTGAAACGCTCGACCTGAACCAGGTCGTCGCCTACAACATCCGTGAAGCCCGCCAACTCCGAGGCTGGACCCAAGAAGACCTAGCCGACCGGCTCGAGCCCTTCACCGGGACGCGGCTGACCCAAGCGGGTGTCTCCTCGATCGAACGGGGCTGGGACCCCGAACGGCGTCGAGCCTTCGACGCCCAAGAAATCCTCACCTACGCCCTCGTCTTCGATCTCCCCCTGATCTGGTTTGTCCTTCCCCCACCAGGAGACCACCGGTTCATCGAAGGACTCCCAGCACGAGCCAGCGACCTCTACAAGATCATCATCGGCAGACACGACCAACTCGAACCCGTCTACGACCGGTTGAGAGAACTCGGGATCAGAGAACCCAGCGAAGCCGAAGCCGCCGTCGAAGTCATCACCGGCCGACCCAGCGAAGCCAGAGAGTGGAGCTACAAGGAACGCCGCAAAGAACTCCTCCTCGCTCTCCTCGACGACCACGCCGACAACTTCGACCAACGCATCGACGAAATCGGCAAGACCATCGACCACCTCCGCCAAGTCGGACTCCGAGGATTCATCGCCGAAACCACCAACGACGAAGACTTCACCTACAAGCGTCAACCATCAGAATCGCCGGACGAGACGGCATCGGGCGACACGAGTCACCAGTAGGCGGAACAGTGCAAGGAAAGGCGTCATGAAGGGAACGGTGATCAGGAGGGGATCGACTTGGTCGGTTGTCGTTGACGCCGGGATCGGCCCGAACGGGAAGCGGCTGCGCAAGTGGCACTCCGGATTCGCCACCAAGCGCGAAGCGGAGCAAGCACGAGT
>CAYNSP010000133.1:0-3796 GCA_964400035.1 uncultured Acidimicrobiaceae bacterium
TTGGATTCCTCAACTACGTCTTCGTCTGGGGGACGGTTCATCAACTCGGCTACGCCTGGGCGGACGGCGGATTCGCAGCGACCCAGCGCCGGGTCCTCCTGCTTCTGCTCGGTCTTCTGGCAACGTTCCTCCTGGTCTGGCTGGGGCCTTACCCGGTCGCCATGGTCGGTCTGGACACCGCGGAGATCACCAACTCGTATCCGCCCCGGGTGACCCTCGCCTTCCTCGGGATGTTCCAGGCGGGCTTGGTGCTGGTTGCCGAACCGTTCCTCACCAGGTGGATGCAACGGCTCGGCACATGGACCTTCGTGGTCGGGATCAGTTCGCGGATCATGACTCTGTATCTATGGCATCTGACTGCGATGGTGATCGTCCTTGCCCTGTCGATGGCCACGGGTGGTTTCGGACTGCGAATCGAACCATAGAGTCCGTTGTGGTGGGTGACCCGGCCAGTTTGGTTCGTCGTGGTCGGGATCGTCACGATCGGGCTGGCGCTCATTTTCGGCCGGTATGAGCGACCTGAGACGGACAACCGGCCAGCACCACCTTGGTGGCAACCTGTCCTGGCGGTGCTCCTGGTCTGCGCCGGTCTTGGCCTCCTCGCCGCCATCGGGATCGCCGACGAGGATGGGCTCAACGGAGTCTTCCTCACCCTTCCGATCGCCGGGGTGATCCTCGGTGGAGTTGCCCGACTAAGCCGTCCGACAGGGGTCTAACGGGGACTAGTCCGCAAGGACATGGTCCAAATGACCCTGTAAGGATCGGGCCCAACGCCGTAGGTTGTAGACCAGGAGGCAAGGACTGGGAGGATCCGTGGCCGATTGGTCAAGATTCCGCAGGGCCCAAATCGGGCGCTGTGCGCATCACAACGTCCTGAGCACGGTCAATGCCGGTTTAGAGCGGACCGTGTGCGAGAGCTGTGGGCATGTGTCGGTGCGGTTCATCGATGAGTCTGTCAGGGTGTTCAGCGATCCACCCCGGGAAACGAAACGGCGTCCCCGAGTCTGTGGCAGTTGTGACCAGAGGGCGGTCTTCATGGTGCCGACCGGACTGGCCTGCGCCGAACACGCCTGGGCCGCGGCCGCCAATCAGGATTTGGTCGGGGATGACCTATGGATCCCGATCAAGATCGACGCTGCCTCCCGGTACAGCTGAACCGCTGAGAGCCGCCACCCCGACGGTGGCATAATCGGATGATGATCTCGTCTATCAGTCCGACAGACGGCCGTCTTCTTGCCGAGTACGAGGAGACCACCCCGGAAGAAGTCACCGCCCACATCGAGAACGCTGCCCGTCTCCAACAGGAGTGGGAGCACGTCTCCATCGCCGAGCGGGCAGTCCCCATGATGCGACTCGCCGAACTCCTCGAACAATCCCGGGAAGAGTTGGCTGGCCTGATGGCCGACGAGATGGGTAAACCCCTCGCCCAGGGCCGCGCCGAGATCGACAAATGCGCATGGGCCTGCCGTCACTACGCAACCGAGGCAGAGCGGATCCTTGCCGACGAGCCGATCGCAGCCGACCGCACCAAGAGCTACCTCGCTTATCGGCCGTTGGGCGTCGTGCTGGCGGTAATGCCCTGGAACTTCCCGTTCTGGCAGGTCTTCCGTTTCCTGGCTCCCGCCCTGATGGCCGGCAATGGCGGTCTGCTCAAGCACGCCTCCAATGTGATGGGCTCCGCCATCGCCATCGATCGGCTGGTAGTGGAAGCCGGGTTCCCGGATGGATTGTTCCGGACCCTCGTCATCCCCTCCGGCCGGGTCGACATGGTTCTGGAGAATCCCCTGGTCGTGGCCGCCACTCTGACCGGATCCGACCCGGCCGGGAGAGCTGTCGCCGCCAAGGCGGGCAGCCTGCTCAAGAAGACAGTCCTCGAACTGGGCGGCTCCGACCCGTACATCGTCCTGGCCGATGCCGACCTGAAAGCTGCCGCGGCCACCTGTGCCTCGTCACGTCTGATCAACGGTGGACAGTCATGCATCGCCGCCAAGCGTTTCATCGTCGAAGAGCCGGTGGTCGAAGAGTTCACCCGTCTCATGACCGAAAACCTGAAGAAGGCGGTCATGGGTGACCCACGGGCTGACGGGACCACGCTCGGACCCATGGCCCGGGTTGATCTGCGGGACGAACTCCACGATCAGGTGATGCGGACACTCGAATCCGGAGGGCGTCTCGTCACCGGTGGCGAGATCCCCGACATGCCGGGCGCCTTCTACCCGCCCACCCTCATCGATGGTGTCGAGAAGGGAATGGCGATCTATCACGAGGAGACCTTCGGTCCGGTTGCGGCCGTAATCACCGCATCAGACCTCGACGATGCTGTCCGTATCGCTAACGACTCCGACTTCGGGCTTGGTGCTGCGATCTTCACTGCTGATGTAGAACGCGGCGAAAAAGTGGCCAGAGATCGTCTCCAGGCTGGTGCATGCTTTGTCAACGCTTTCGTCGCCTCCGACCCCAGGTTGCCCTTCGGAGGAATCAAGACCAGCGGTTACGGCCGCGAGTTGGCCGACATCGGAATGAGGGAGTTCCTCAACCTGAAGACGGTGGTGGTCGCCTAACGGACGAAGACGTGTGTGGTCCAGAGGGTTCCATCAGCCGCCTGCCACACGCCGATCCCGATGTGTGTGAACTGAGCAAGCATGTTCGCCCTATGACCCGGGCTGTCCGCCAGGGCATCGAACAGTCCCTGCACAGACCCGCCCCTGCCGACGTTCTCGCCAGCCCCCGTCCATTCGCCGAGCAAGCCCGATAGGTCGGAATGGCCCAGCTTGCCGTTCTCCGCCATCCGTTTTGACCAATTTCTGGCGCGGGTTGTCAGGGAGGAGTGAACCGTCAGTGGTGGCAATCCGTTCGATGCACGCAGGGAGTTGATCAGTGACACGAACTGGCCTTCGAGGTCGGGACGGAAGACACCGGATTCAGCGGTCGTGGTCGTTGTCGGCTTGGTGGTGGTGGTCGTTGTCGACCGGGGTGCGGTGGTCGATGGGGACGACTTGCGGGTGGTGGAAGTCGTTCCCGGGATCGTGGTAGTCGTTGAGGCGGTTGTCGAAGTTGTGGAGATCGCGGTGCTGGCTCCGAGGATCTCGAGGAAGTCTTCCGGGGACCCTTCCGTGGTGGCGACCTGGGTCCGTTCCGTGTCGGCCGCCGGTGCTGGGTCCTCGCGCACCTCGAACTCGGGCTGCACCGCATCAGCCACGGGGACCGTCCTATTAGGCCGGTCGTGTCCAGCTTCGCCGAACACGAGCACCAACCCGGCGGTCAAAGCGATGGCAGCGACCATCGCAAGGACACTTGCTCGGTTCATTTAGTGGGGGTTTCTGACTCCGAAGACGAAATACCCTAACGGGGAGAGTCCCAAAACCCAACCGGTTCAGTCACCCAGCACGGAGACGATCTCGGCGACCGGATAGGCCAGCGATGTTGTGGTGGCCGGGACGGCAAGACCCACCCAGGGTCCGCCATTGGCCCGCCACCGGACAGCCCACCGGTACGACACTGCCACGAGCAGATCGTCGCCCTTGGACTGGTAGACATGCCAGGCCGCCCCGGAGGGGTACCCGGCGAGCATGCGTCCGTCGGGCGGAAACTCAACTGCCGTGTCATCCCCCCAATCCACGATCACACCCGCGACCCGGATCTCGACGTCGAGCGTCGCAGCCGCTCCGGTGAGCGAGGCCTGATGAAGGTCCGGCACGACCGTTCCCAGGTAGGTGGCCAGCCCGGTAACTCCCTGCCCGACAGCAGGGTTCAACTCGGGGACCGGCGGCGCATGGATGTATGAGTGGACGTACTC
>CAYNSP010000134.1:0-2247 GCA_964400035.1 uncultured Acidimicrobiaceae bacterium
GACTACCAGGCGATGGTCGATGGTCTTGCCGCCTTACTCGACGGTGACACAGAAGGGGTTCTCTCCGACCTGGAGGAACAGATGTGGGTGGCGGCCGAACGTGAAGAGTTCGAGCTGGCAGCCCGATACCGGGACCGGATCGAGAATGTCCGCCGGGCGATGGCCACCGATACGATGGTCACCGAACGTCCCGAAGACTTCGACCTGATCGCCTTCAAGGGTGACGATCTCGAGTCCGCCTTCCAGCTTCTCCATGTGAAGCGGGGCAGGGTTGTGGGCCGACGGGGGACGGTCGTCGACAGGGTCGAGGACCTGACCGATTCGGAGCTGATGGGTCGGATCATCCGCCAGCTCTACGGAGACACGACCCCACCCCGGGAGGTGCTGGTTTCTATCGAACCCGACGAGATGGAACTCCTGGTCGAGTGGCTGTCCGAATTGAGAGGCGGCCCGGTGAAGGTTCGGGTGCCCCAGCGGGGTCTGAAACGAAAGCTTCTCGAGACCACCACCACCAACGCCGCCGAGGCGTTCGCCCGCCACCGGCTGAGTCGCCAGCGGGACCACAATGCCAGGGCCAAGGCCCTCCGGTCGCTCCAGGATCATCTCGGACTGGTCGATCCGCCGCTCCGGATCGAGGCATATGACATCTCGACCCTCCAGGGGACCTCGACGGTGGGTTCCATGGTCGTGCTCGAGGATGGACTACCGAAACGGAGCGACTACCGACGTTTCAAGATCCGCCATGTCGAAGGTCAGGACGACTTCGCCTCGATGGAGGAGATGCTCCGGCGCCGGTTCATGGCCTACCTCAAAGAACGGGACCGGTCGATCAGTGAACAGACCCGGTTCGCCTACCCGCCCAGCCTTGTGGTCATCGACGGCGGCATCGGACAATTGGGTCGGGCGGTCAAAGTCCTCGACGAGTTGGGCCTGTCGATCCCGGTGATCGGTCTCGCCAAGAAGATGGAAGAGGTCTACCTCCCGGGACGTTCGGATCCGATCCGGATCCCGAGGGACGCAGAGGCCCTGTACCTACTCCAACAGGTCCGGGACGAGGCACACCGCTTCGCCATCACCTATCACCGCCAGCTCCGTTCCAAGTCGATGGTCGACTCGATCCTCGACGAGGTGCCCGGTGTCGGGCCGAAACGGAAGCGGGATCTGATCCGCAAGTTCGGGTCGTTGAAGAAGATGCGTGAGGCCGACCTGCAAGAACTGGAGGCGGTGGTACCGGGACCGGTAGCCGCCGACCTGTACGCTGCCCTCCACGGCTAATTGTGGAATCCATGGACCAGGGCGCGACCGAAATCCCCAAGGTACTGGTCGTCACCGGAATGTCCGGTGCCGGTCGTTCCTCCGTGGCCAAGATCCTCGAAGATCTCGGGTATGTGGTCATCGACAACCTGCCACCGGCCCTCCTCGAACTCGCCGTCCAGTCACATGACGTGGTCGAACGCAAAGCCGACCTGGCCGTGGTCATCGACGCCCGGTCCGGGCTGCCAATGGAGGAGATCCGCTCCGCACTGATCGGTCTGGAACGGGCCAACGTCGATTCGAGGGTGTTGTTCCTCGACGCAGACGACGACGTCATCATCCGCCGCTACGAGGAGAACCGTCGCCCCCATCCTCTCGGGTACGACACCATCACCGAGTCGATCACCGCAGAGCGGGACATGCTCGCCCCTCTCCGTGAGGTCGCAGATGTGGTCATCGACACGACGGGTCTGAACATCCACGAGCTTCGGGAGAGGATCGCCGCCACCTTCCGTGAGGAGCCCGAACCACGACCGATGCGGGTCTCCATCCGCTCCTTCGGCTACAAACACGGTGCTCCGAGGGATGTGGACATGATGTTCGATGTCAGATTCCTGCCCAACCCCCACTGGGTGTCGGAGTTGCGGGATCAGACCGGGCGTGACCCAGGCGTCAGCTCTTATGTGCTGACTGCTGATGGCGCCGGAGAGTTCGTCGACCAGGTGGAGGAGCTGCTTCGCTTCCTCATCCCCAGGTTCACCGCCGAGGCCAAGTCTTACCTTTCCATCGGGATCGGATGCACCGGCGGACACCACCGCTCGGTGGCGATCGCCGAGGAGCTGGCCAGACGACTCAACGACCACGGTGTCCGTGCCGTGGTCCGCCACCGCGACATCGAACGTTGACGACCCAGACCCGACCCGCCCTTGAACAGGACCTGCTCGCCCCATCCGGGCCGGTGGTCACCGCAATCGGGGGAGGGCACGGGCAGGC
>CAYNSP010000134.1:2347-3796 GCA_964400035.1 uncultured Acidimicrobiaceae bacterium
TTCACCGATCTGTTCGGTGACTTCTCCTCGGCGGTGATGTGTGCCGAAGCCGTCCTCGGGACGTTGGGTCGGGTTATCCCGGTCGCCGACCAGGCGGTGACCCTCCACGCCGTGGTCGACGGCCAACCCGTATCGGGCCAGGTGGCCATCGCCAGATCGCGGGGGAAGATCACCGAGTTGAGCATCGAACCGTCCACCACCGAGGCGAGCCGTGCCGCCGTCGACGCCGTCTACCAGGCCGACCAGCTGGTTTTCGGGCCGGGCAGTCTGTACACGTCGGTGATAGCCGCCCTCAAGCCCCAGCTGCTGGTACCTGCCATCCAGACCGCCCGTGCCCAGCGGGTGTTCGTGCTCAATCTGGTCACCCAGGACGGAGAGACCCTCGAAATGTCGGGGGCGGACCATCTCGAAGCGCTCCGCACCCACGCCGGGATTGAAGGTCCGGGAATCGTCATCGCCCACCAGGGTCCGCTGGATGTCCCCGAGGGTCACGATGCGGTCACCATCGACGCCGGGTCGGCCAGTGAGTACGGGTGGCGGGTCATCTACGCCGATGTCGCCGACCAGACCGCCGACTGGCCGGCCCATGATCCGATCAAGCTGGGACGGGTCCTCGAAACTCTCGCCAAGGGCGCCGGCTGAGTCGGCATCATCCGGGCGGCGAGACCGCTGAGAAAGTAGTGCCATTGTCCGGCTATTCGTCAGGCCGCGCCCCGAGAATCCGGCCCTCAACAATTGTGTGTGGATGACCGATACTGGGAGACATGTTTCGCTCGAAAAGGCCGTCGTCCGAAGCTTTGTATCGAAAAGGGGTGCAAGCCTGGGCGGATCGGGATCTTGAGTCGGCAGTCGAACACCTCCAAGCCTCCCTTGAAGCCAGTTCCGGCCCATTGGAGGACGGATGGTGGTTCTCGGCGTCCAGGACACTCGCTCACATCGCCATGGAGCAAGGCGATCTGGAGACTGCCGAACAGCACCTCCAGACGTTCTCCGGCGACGGGGTTGTCGACGCCATGCAGCACGCCCTCCGCGGGCGGCTGGCTCTGCTCGCAGGGGACGAGCCGCTAGCCAGGATCAACGTGAGTGTCGCGGTGGGAACACTTTTCACTGATCCCGAAGACGACCTGGGCTCGCTTATGAACGGGGCCATCGCCCTGATGTGGTGCGGTGAAGTGCTTGTCGAGATGGGTTACGGACGCGAAGCGGATCGACTCACCCGCCTGGCGCGAGAGCGAATCGAGCGGGCCGATGTATCGGACCCTGGTCTGCAAGCTGGTCTGACGATGGTCGAGATTGGCGCCGCCCGCCTTATGGGCAATATCGATAGGGCGGTGTCGCTAGCGGAAGGGGTCGATCAGACCCTATCTCCCGACTTCGGCTTCCAGGTCAAGGCGGAGCTGGCGCGAATCGCGTGGACAAAGGGTGATACCGCGGAGGCTATCCGTCTTT
>CAYNSP010000135.1:0-3768 GCA_964400035.1 uncultured Acidimicrobiaceae bacterium
TTCGAGACCGATACCGCCTGCGCCGACCAGTCCGATTACCGCCGAAGCACGCATGTTGATCTCAAACCGGTAAAGCCAGTAGGCGGTGATCGCGGGGAGGACCTGGGGTACCACGGCGAACCGGATCTGCGCCCGCTTTCCACCGCCGACCCCGGCGATCGCCTCCACCGGGCCGCTCTCTGCACCCTCGATCACCTCGGTGGACAGCTTCCCGAGGGTTCCGATCGAATGGAGTCCGATGGCCAGGGTGCCCAGCCAGGGACCCAGTCCGGCTACCGGGATCAGGAACATCGCCAGGACGATCTCGGGGATGGTTCGGATCAGGACGAAGAGGAACCTGACTACCGGGCCGAGGATCTTCGATCCGGTGTTGGGTGCGGCGATGAACGCCATCGGGAGGGAGATGAATGCGGCGATCATCGTCCCCACCCATGCGATGAGCAGGGACTCCATGACCTTTGGCATGGCTCGCTGCAGGGCTTCAGGGCTCAGGTCGGGTGGGAACATGGCGCTGACGATCCGCCAGATTCGCCCGGGCGCATCGAGGACCCGTTGCCATGAGATGTCCAGCCCGCTGACCGACCATACGAACGGGACCAGGACGGCGACGACCACCACCCATCGGATGATCCGGGGAGCTATTGGCTCCTTGGGTCGGAGCAGGACCGGTTCCACGGTTTCGGTGGTCAAACCAGTCGCCTCCGTACATAGACACTGATCTGTTCGACGATGATCACGATCACCAGGACCGGGAGGAGCACGGCAAGGACCCGATCGAACTGGAGGGTGATCCGTTGCGCCTCTATGACCCGGCCGATACCACCCGCACCGACGATACCGAGAACCGTCGATGACCTGATGGTGAGTTCGAAGATGTAGAGGCTGAGGGCGATGTAGTTGGGGAGGACCTGGGGGAATATGGCGTGACGGACCGCCGGGAAGTGACGACCACCGGTCGACTTGGTCGCCTCCAGTGGTCCCGGTTCGGCGGCGTCGATGGTCTCCGAAAGGAGCTTGCCCATGATCGCCATGGTGAAGATGGTGAGGGCGATCGCACCGGCCATCGGTCCGAACCCGATCGAAGCCACCAGGATCATGGCCCAGAAGAGGTCGGGGATAGTCCTGATGAAGTTGAGGAAGCCCTTGTCGATCAGATAGGTGGCCCTGCTGGGTGCGGTCAGGGTGGATGCCATGAAAGCGATCGGGAGTGCGATCAGACATCCGAGAACCGTGGCGGTGATGGCAATCCGGAACGTCTCGATCAACGGATTGGGGAGGAATGGGTCGCCAAACTCCCACGACGGCGGCCACCACCAATCGCCGTTACCGATTGCCCAGGCGAAGTTCGGCGGCCAGACGTTGGGGATCTGCCCGATCTTCGACAGATTCGAGATGAGGAGTGGTAGTGAGAACCCCACGGCGGCGCCGGCGAAGATGGTGAAGAGGATGAAGCCGGCACCGGTGACAAGCCCGGGCAGCTTCGACAACGCAGCCAGCGTGGCCCCAAGCCCCAGGGTCCCGACAATGCCGCCGATCGTCATGTAATCCCCGGCGCCGAACATCGACTCCTGGTTTCGCCGCAACTGGTCGAGCGGGACGAGGACGTCGAGTGCTTCGGCCATCGGGATGGCAAATGCGGCACCGGCCAACCAGAGGACGGCGACGTTGATGGCCGAGGTGGGGCGGGCCCCGTTGGGGGAGGCGACCACGGCGCTGGCGATGGCGGCCGGCGCCCATGCGGCGGCGAACTTCAGACAGATCAGGACGTCGACGGTCTCGGGGGCGGAGGGGAGTACGCGGACGGCGAGAACGGTGGAGGCGATCAGACCAACCGCGAGGATGGTTTTCTGGGTGAGTGAAGTCTCGATCCGTCCGAGGCGGAGAGCGACGAACAGTCCCGCCGCGAAGGCGACACCCCAGAGCGCGCCGGAGGCGATGTGGGCGACGGCACCACCGACGACCGCGAACACGATTGCCACCACGAGTGGGATCGCCATCGAGATGGCTCTGACCGGCTCGACCGGCCGTACGCCGACCGGGGCCTCGGTGATCACAGGTCGGCACCCTCCAGTAGATCGTCGGGTGTGACCGACCGGCCGTAGATCTCGCGGAAGGTCTCCTCGCTGACGTCGGCGATATCCCCGTCGTAAACCAGTCTCCCGTCCCGCAGTCCGATCAGACGTTTCCCGTAACTACGGGCAAGATCGAGGAAGTGGAGGTTGATGATGGTGGTGATGCCCAGATCCCGGTTGATCCGACGGAGGTCCCGCATCACGGTGTGGGAAGTGACCGGGTCGAGGGATGCCACCGGTTCGTCGGCCAGGACCACCTTTGGCTCTTGAGCCAGGGCCCTTGCGATTCCGACACGTTGCTGCTGACCGCCGGAGAGGGCGTTGGCCCGGACATACGCCTTCTCGACGATTTCGACACGCTCCAGGGCCTCCAGAGCGATCTCTTTGTCGTGGGCCGGCCAGGCACCGACCATCGCCCGGAAGTAGTTGACCTTGGAGAGCCGTCCCTGCAGGACGTTGTTGATGACGGTGGTGCGGTTCACCAGGTTGAAGGTCTGATAGATCATCCCCACCTGGGAACGCAATTCGCGGAGGGTCCTGGTGCTGGCCCCGCGCACCTCGACACCGTCGACCCGGACCGAGCCACCGGTTATCGGAACGGAGCCGTTGATGGCACGGAGGAAGGTGGATTTGCCGGCACCGGACATACCAACGATGACGACGAGTTCACCGGATTCAATGGTGACGGTGACGCCTTTGAGGGCCTGATAGCCGTTCGGGTATGTGACCTCGACGTCTTGAAACTCGATCATGGCTTTCCCCTTTAGGCCCGGTAGCGCCGGCAGGGTAGCCGAACCGGCCCGGACGCGTCTTGGGGCCACCCCCGGGTGGCCCCAAGAACGTCTATCGAATCAGTTCAGGTTGGCGATCGCCTGACGGATGATCTCCATTGCCTGCTCGGTCTGCTCGCCGGCGCGAACCAGACCGGTCCAGTCGTAGATGTCACGCATCAGGGCCAGACCCTCATCGGTGGCGATGTAGTCGGACAACGCCTGGAACACAGCGTCCTTGAAGCTGTCCGGCAGCTCGGCATCGATGGCGAGCACGTCGTTGGGGATCGGTGCCGAGATGTTGAACACGATCACCTTGCTACCAACGTCCTTGCCAGCAGCCACGAGTGCCGTGCCACGGGCGTCGTCGAAGGAGGCACCGAAGTCAGCCTGACCGTTGTAGACAGCCACCACCGAACCGGTGTGCGAACCACCGTACATCGGGGTGTAGGTCCCACCGGTGAGACCGGCAGCGACCAGCTGACCCAGCGGGAACAGGTGGCCGGAGGCCGAGCCTTCGCTGACGAATGCGAACGTCTTACCACGGACCACTTCAAGACCGACAGGTGTCGGGCAACGCAGACCGGCATCCACACCTTCAGTGCGGACGGTGTTTCCGGGCTCCCAGCCCACCTGGTTGGCGCTCACCTCATTGGGTGCGACGGCGATGATGTTGCCGTTCTCGTCGTGAGTGAACGCACCGATCTCGGGATCGCCGGTGCACACGCCGGGATCGTTGGTGAAGTACTGCGTGTGGTAGAAGAGCGAGCCGTTCCGCTCCGACTGGGCGAGAAGCTCGATCCGCGGGTACTGGGTCGAACCATCGACATAACCGCGCGGCGGCAGGGCACCGAGCTGTGTGTCACCGGTACCCATCGCCAGGATCAGCGAGGGGTAGTCGGGGGTGACAAAGCCCTCAACGTCGA
>CAYNSP010000136.1:0-3701 GCA_964400035.1 uncultured Acidimicrobiaceae bacterium
TCACCGGGTGGACCGATGTTGGGCTCACCGAGAAAGGTATCGAGGAGGCCAAGGCCGCGGGACGGATGATGGTCGAAGCCGGTCTGCGGCCCGACGTGGTCCACACCTCGGTGCTCACCCGGGCGATCGAGACCGCCGACATCGCCCTGGCCGAAGCCGGCTGGGAAGATCTTCCGACGGTCAGGAGCTGGCGTCTCAACGAGCGTCACTACGGGGCACTGCAGGGTCTGGATAAGAAGGCGATGGCCGAGGAGTACGGGGATGAGCAGGTCCTGATCTGGCGTCGCTCGTACGCCACCCAGCCACCGGCCCTCGACTACGACGACGAGCGCCACCCCCGATTCGACGAGCGATATTCCGACGTCGACCCGTCCGAGCTTCCCGCCACCGAGGCTCTGGCGGATGTGGTCCGGAGGATGCTCCCGTACTGGTTCGATGAGCTCGTCCCCGACCTCGAGGACGGAAAGACCGTCCTGGTGGTTGCCCACGGGAACTCGCTGCGTGCCCTGGTGAAGTATCTCGATCGGGTCAGCGAGGAAGAGATCGTCGGGCTCAACATCCCGACCGGTATCCCGCTGGTTTACACCCTCGACGAGAACATGCGACCGATCAGTTCCAGGTACCTGGGAGATCCGGAAGCCGCGGCTGCTGCGGCGGAGGCGGTGGCCAGGCAGGCATCGACCGGCACGTCTTCTCAGACTGGGTCAATCCCGACGACCTGATAGAATGATCTGGCCCGCCGATCCTGGCGGGATTTCAACGCCATGAGATTTCTAACTGCATTCGCAATCGTGCTGCATGTCGTCCTCTCGCTGGGTGTGATCGGACTTGTCCTGTTGCACTCGGGTAAGGGCGGTGGATTGACCGACGTCTTCGGAGGCGGAATGTCCACGTCGAGCCTCGCCGGATCAACTGCCGTCGAGCGGAATCTGAACCGGATTACCGTCGTTGTGGGGATCCTGTTCGCCATCAGCACGCTCGTGTTGACTTTCGTTCTCAACTGATCGGCGTATTCGGTGTTGTCACCACGCAACACCTAATATCGCCCGAACATCCTGTCGGAGTGGCGGAATTGGAAGACGCGCCAGACTAAGGATCTGGTGGGGTTTATAGCCCCGTGGAGGTTCGAGTCCTCTCTCCGACACCTGACCTAAGTCGACGGGGCATGGCTTCGAGTATGAGTTGGCCGTCGCTGTGGTAGGTGAGTTCGAGTCCCATTTCGGCGTACGCCTCTGCCTTGTCTTTTGGGTCGGCGTTAGCGAGCGTGGCAGCGATGTCTTTTAGGCTGGCTAGTAAGGCTTTGATGTCTTCGGGCGTGACCGTGGACGTGGGTTTGACTCCCAGTATCGTCTCGAGGCGTCGTCGTTCTTGGTGGGCCTCGGCGATCCACTTTCCGACCACTGGTGATGATTCTGGTTCGGCCTGGATGACCGCCCGATACTTCTCGAGTTCCTTGTCGAGTTGCCGTATCCGGTCCTTGATGCTCTGGCGTTGGGCTTCTCGCTCCTTGTCGGGCTGTGTCGCTTCGGCCAGGATCTGGCAGGTGTTGTCGATGTTTTCGTCGTCGAATAGTTTGGCCATCCAAGTGTCGAGATGTGGCACGATCTTGTCCTCGCGGACATACATCCTGGTGGGGTGGTCTCGCTCGGCGATGACCAGGTCCCGTTGTGCCTGACACCGATAGTAGGGACGGTCGTGGTTCCAGGTGCCGGTCATCAGTCGGCAAGCGTATGCTCCGATGACCAGTCCAGGTTGAACTCTTGGACGAGAGGAAGGAAGCCAAATGAGGCGTGTGTTCCTGCGAGTAGTTCTCGCAACAGCGGTTCTGGTCCCTACGGCTGCCATCGCCCAGGCAGGCTCACCAACTGACGCCACGCCACCAAAATCAGAGTTGGGCGTAGAATCGGATGTCCGCCTCTGGCCGACTCCTGAGGAGATGTACGCGTCGGACTACGGTGTGGCCGTGGACGAGGCCCGAGAGCGCCTCGCTGCACAGCAAACCATCCACGAGGGCCTCGAGGCGGTGCTTTCGAGGCTGGCCAGGGCAAGGCTCAGTGGATCGTGGATCGACCACAGTACAGATGAGGTCTCTGGGTGGATCGCGGTCACTGGCGATGATCCTTTGCCAGAGGAGGTATTGGATATCGCTGAAGCGCGGGGACTCAACGTCAGATACGGTGATGCGCACTCGCTGGACGAGCTGCTGGCGGCTCTCGAAGCGTTTGAGATTACGGGTCCTCTGACATTTGGTGAGGTTGACGAGCGGCTGAACTCGATCAGATTGGGAATCCAGGCCGGAGCACAAGGGGTGGAGCACGACCAGCGTCTCCTGGGGGACATCTCTTTGGTCGTCGAGGTGAGCGAGACGCTCGAGAACGCAGCTTTGCTGCGCGGGGGCGAGCCGATGTTGGTTGGCAGTACCACCGAGTGCACTTCTGGTTTTGCGGTTAGTTCCCCTTACACGGGAAAACGGGGGATAGCCACCGCGGGTCACTGTCCGGATGCGATGACTCAGAACGGAGTGACACTGCCATTGGTCCAACACGCGCCGGCGAACAACGTCGATGCTCAGTGGCACGAAACGTCGTTACTCAACCCGGTCTCGGGGTATTTTCGGTGCAACGTTGGTGGCCCTCATCCACAGTATTGCGCCGTCGAGGCATGGAGCAGCACGAATGTCGGGATGTACGTCTGCCATACAGGGGCCAAGACCGGAGTGAGTTGCGGGACGGTGGACTCCGTAACCAACAAGCCAAAACATCCGAACGCGGGATGTGTGCCGACGGGGTATACCAGTCCGTGTGCTGCCAACTTCATCCGAGCAACAGGACCCTCTCTGAAGGGTTGCAGGGGAGATTCCGGGTCGCCGCTGTTCAGGACCGGAGGCATGATACACGGCATAAGCAAGGCAGCCACTTTGTCTACTAACTGCACCGCTACCGGAAAATCGGTCGTCTTCTCAAAGCTTGCCCCGATGCACTCCGGCTTGGCTGTTGTAAGTTTGTTCGCTGGCCAGTAGAGGTTTCGAAGGACCCAGCGCGAGAAGGAAGGGACACTGGAGCATCAGTCGACAGTTGGCTCTTGTGGTGGTGGTGGTGCTGGTGGTTGGAGGCTGTGCGACCGGTGGCGAGCTTCGTTGCTCTAATGGGAGCGACGGTGAGTACCTTCACGGAAAACATCTCGTCAAGGTCGAGATGTCAGAACATCAACCTCCGGGCAGCACCTGGCAAACCGAGGAGGAGCTAGAGCCCTTCCTTCGTACGCTGGATCGACTAACAGAGGGAAGGGCCGTCTCCTACGGCTACCAATACGGAGAAGGAGTCCAGGGTTGGATCGTCCTTCTTGGCGACGATCCGCCGGCAGCCGAGGTCGTCACCAATGCGGCAGACTGGCGGATTGATGTTTACTACGGGGCAAGACACACTATGGGTGAGCTTCTCGACACACTTGACAGGGTCGAGGTCACCGGGAGCGTGCTCTTCGCAGAGATTGACGAAAAGCTCAACGCAGTGCGAATCGCAGTGAATCAATGCGACCTTCCGCGAGATCAATTCTCCAAGCTCGGTGATGTGAACATCGTGGTTGACGTTCGTGAGGGAGAAGAGCCTCCGGCGAATATGCCAGGTAGTTGACTGCGGAGCACCTAATTGAGGATGAGTCGACCACTGCCCGCTGCGCAGGACTAATCGGGGCCAAAGGGG
>CAYNSP010000137.1:0-3664 GCA_964400035.1 uncultured Acidimicrobiaceae bacterium
CAACTTCGGCGTTGCACATGCCGCCGTAGTTGCTGCCGCTGCCACAGGTGTAGAGCTGCGCCGGCGAGCTGGCGAACAGCGGGCTACCGGACCACCCGAAGGTGACCAGGTCCCACTCGCCCGAGCCGAGCAGAACACCGAGGTTCGGGTTGCCACCATCGAGGATGGTGATACCGATCTCTTCGGCCCATGACTGGGACGCCTCCATCAGAGCACGACGCTCTTCAGCGGTGGAGGTGTAACCGAACACCAGGTCACGGAACGGCTGTCCGTTCGGGTCAATCAACTTGCCTGCCGAGTCCCATGAGTATCCAGCATCGGAAAGGACCTGGCGTGCCCGCTCGACATCGCCGCTACCCAGACCGGTGTCAGCGATCGAGTCCTCGAACCGGGAGTTGCTGGTCGAGAAGAACAGGTTCTTCCGGATCGGCGGATTGATCTCGCCGTGGTAAGTGGTCAGGAAGTCCTGGACATCGAACGAGATGAACAGGGCCTGCCTGATCTCAGACTCGGTGACACGATCCATGTTGAAGTCAATGTGACCCCAGACCGAACCACCGGTTCCGAGCATGGAATGCACACCCGGCTCCTGACGCATCTGCTGGAGAAGGTCAAGGGTCGGAGTAGCCCAACCACCATCGAACTCACCGTTACGAACCTGAACCACATAGTCGGCGACATTGGCGCTGACCTGCTTGCTCAGCGTGTCGAGGGTCGGCTTGGTCTCACCCCACCACTCGGGGTTGGGGACCATGACAACGAGCGTGGGCACGATGCCTCGCTCGATGTAGAACGGACCGGCAGACCAGTACGGGAAGTTGTGCTCGAAGTAGTACGAGCTCTGAGCCATCGCGACCGGGTCGTTCTTCCAGTCACCGGCGATCTCTTCGGCCACGAAAGCCGGGTAGGTCACGCCGCCGTTGGAGGCGAACCACTCGGGGTTGAAGTACCCCTCGCGATAGGTCACTGTGAAGGTCTTGCCCGAGGCGTCGTCGGCCTCAACCGAAACGATGTCCTCGTAGTCCTGCGTGGCACGAGCCTCACATCCCAACGGATAGTCGGCGCTGGAGGCGCAATGCACCGTGGCAGCATCGACACCCGGGAAGCTATCGGCTACGTAGGCCTGGTAGTCGGCCTCGACCCAAGCCTCTCCGTCCATCGGACAGATGGTGGCGTCACCCGATGGGTAACACCCATCACGACCGCTGTTCTGATACCAGGTCCAGAGGAAGTCATCAACGGTGACCGGGTGGGTCGTATCGTTGATGCTGTCATACCAGACGGCATTGTCATTGATCGTGTAGCGGATGGTCAACGGGTCGTCGCTCACCAGCTCTGGCTCGCCGACGATGTAGTCCTGATCCCATGTCCACGATGCGTCCGGCTCGAAATAGCCGAAGCCCACGGAAATGCCCTCAAGGGCCTGGATCAGATACACCGAGCCGGAAGCCGAGCGGTGATGGTTCCACCCGTTCCATTCGGCGCCGATGATCATGTTGACCTCGCCGCCTTCCTGGCGTTCCGCGCTGTTACAAGTCAGCGGGTTGGTGTCACAGTCATCCAGACCGGGGGTTACACCCGGACCGGGCGGCTGTGTGGTGCCTGGCCCCGCCGTCGTGGTCGTGGTGTCACCGGGAGCCGCGGTGGTGTCCGTCGTCGACGGCCCACAGGCAGCGATGACCACAGCCAGGACGGAGAGCACGGCGAACCATCGCCAGACTCGATTCCTCTTATTCATTCGGAATGTCCTCCTATGGAGTTTTTGCATGCCCCGCGCGCGAGGCACGGGACTGAGGGGCGAACCTTAGACAATCTGTTTCCGCTCCGCACCTCACATGAGACAGAATGCCTCATCTCCGGTACAGCCTACCCGGTCGTTGTGCGGAACGGGCCTCAGAACATGAATCCAGCAAAGGCCAGCTCCGTCGTCATATCGACACCTGACTAGCCTCCGGGTCATGACGTCCCTCGTATTACGCCAGCGGGTACTCCCCCGTGCTCGATGGATGACCCTGGTGGCAGTCGTCGCAGTTGCATTGCTCACAGCATTGGCCGCACAGGTGCGTATCCCTCTGTGGCCGGTCCCGATCACCGGTTCCACATTTGCCGTGCTGCTGGGTGGCGCGGCCTTGGGATGGAGGGCCGCGGGGGCTGCCCAACTCCTCTATCTCATCCTCGGCATCGCCGGACTCCCCGTCTTCACCAACGCCAACTCGGGTGTCGAGGCATTGCTCGGGGCTACCGGCGGCTATCTGCTGGCCTTCCCCTTCGCCGCGGCGCTGGTCGGCCGTCTCGCCGAGAAGGGTCACGATCGCAAATTCAGATCGATGGCGGTGGCATTCCTGGCGGGGAGCGCCGTCATCTATGTTGGAGGCGTCGCCGGCTTGATGGGTTTCCTCGGCATGGCCCTCCCGGAGGCGTTGTCGGCCGGGGTCTACCCTTTCCTGATCGGTGACGCCATCAAGGCTGTCGCTGCGGGCACCCTGGTTCCGGCTATCTGGCGACGTCTTTAGGACATCTCAGTCGGGCAGAGCCGACTCGATCGCCTCGATTATCTCCGGGTCATCGGGACGGGTCGCCGGTCTGAACCGGCGGATCTCATCCGAAGGGAACACCAGGAATTTCTCGAAGTTCCATTGGACCCGTCCTGCCTTCCCTTCGGAGTCGGGGACACGGGTCAGTTCCTCATATAACGGGTGTCGGGACCGACCATTGACCCGGATCTTGGCGAACATCGGGAAGGTGACGCCCCAGGTCATGCTGCAGTACTCCTGGATCTCCTCCTCGGAGCCGCGCTCCTGGAGGAACTGATTACTGGGGAACCCGAGAACGGTGAACCCGCGATCGGCGTACTTGTCCTGGAGCATCTGCAGAGCCTCGTACTGCGGAGTCAGACCGCATTGGGAGGCAACGTTGACGACCAATACGACCTTGTCGGCGTACTCGGCAAGGGTCGTGGTTCGACCATCGATGGCGGTGAGCGGTATGTCCCTGATACTCATCGTGTCGGTGGGGTGAGGAGACGTCGCGAGGTCGAGCCGATGCAACGGTCCTCCACGTAATCCATGTCAGCAGCTTCGGCTATCTCCGCGGCCTCCCCGGAAATGATGCCAAGCTGCAGCCAGAGGGCGCTGGCACCGATCTCGGCAGCCTGGCGTGCGATATCAGGTGCCTCCTCGGCCGGACGAAACACATCGACAATGTCGACAGGCACCGGGATGTCAGCGAGAGTCCGGTACACCTTCTGTCCGAGGATTTCATCGGCTGATGGATGCACCGGTATCACGGTGAACCCGTAGTCGATCAGGGTTGCTGGGATGCGTTGGGAGGCCTTGGAAGGGTCGGTGGACGCACCGACCACGGCAATGGTCCGCGAATCCTCGAGCAGTGCTTTCAATGCCTCGTCTTCGGAGGTGGTGTGGGTACCCATATACAGATGCAACCTAGCCGGGTGTACGAATGTTCCGGTTCAGGCACCCCACTCCGCCGGGGGCTCGGCCCGCCCGGGTGCGAAATGCCAGTACTCCCTGAGCCGCCAGCACAACCCGGCATCATCGAAGTCGAGGAGGAGGCATCCGGGGAGGGTCACGTCTTCGCCATCGACCTTCATGTTGGTCCAGAACTCGACTGCGACCCTCCGACCATCGACGAACGGCTTACCCAT
>CAYNSP010000138.1:0-3657 GCA_964400035.1 uncultured Acidimicrobiaceae bacterium
GCGGTGCTCTTCACCGATGTCGTCCCCGGGCGATACGGACCCTGGGCACTGGCCACGATCGATGACAGCGTCGTCATGCTCGATTTCGACGAGTCGGTATCCCTCACGATGGGCGACCGGATCCGGGTGCGGGGGGTGTCGAACGGTCGGATCGGTTCCGCACGGGGAACCCCATTCCGAGGCCGGGTCACGGTTCGGGACTACGAGTTCCTATCCCGCACCGGGTCACTTCCCCTGGCCGCCGGCAACCTGATACGGGCCAGGGTCATGGAGCAACTGGAACCCTTCGACGATGGCCGTGCCCTGTTGGCCGGGTTCCTCATAGGGGACACCACCCAACTCGATCGGTCAGACATCGATGCGATGCGTCTCAGCGGGTTGTCTCATTTCGTTGCGGTCAGCGGGTCGAACGTGGCCCTGTTCCTCATGCTGCTCGCCCTGGTCGCCGGGCCGCTTGCGGTGGGACCGAAACGTCGGGCCCTGGTCGGTTTGATCGGACTGCCGATCTACGCCGCTGCAACCCGGTTTGAGCCCTCGGTGTTGAGGGCATCGGTCATGGCCGGGCTCGCTCTGATCGGACGAACCTTCGGGATCGTCCTCGAAGCCTGGCAACTGCTCGCCCTAGGGGTCGCGCTCCTTGTCGCGTGGGACCCCGCGATCACCACCAACATTGGTTTCCAACTCTCAGTGGCAGCGACGGCAGGCGTGCTGGTGGGTGCCCGTTGGCCGGTTGGCAAGAGCCGAGTCGGCCGAGCTCTCGCCGTTACCGGCGGCGCCCAGGCGGCGGTGGCACCGCTCTTGCTGTTCCACTTCGGATCGATCCCTCTCCTCTCGCCCTTGATCAACCTCGTCGCCGCACCCCTGGTGACGGTGTCCACGTTCGTCGGGGCAGTCGGTGTGACCGGGGTCGGGTTCCTTACTCCGGTCGCAACCTGGCTGGCTGGTTTGGTGATCCATCTGGCGAGGGGTGCCGCATCCTGGCCGCAGGTGACGGTGATCCCGTTCCTCGGCATGGTCGGTGCAGGTGTTGTCGGCCTCCGATGGAGGACATCCAGGCCGCTCCTGTTGGTAGGGGCTGCGGTCTTGGCCGTGGTGGTCACGTTCGGGACCGCTCGCTCACTGCCGGACCCGGGTGTGGTGGTTCTCGACATCGGGCAGGGCGACTCCATCCTGGTACACGGCGGGGGAGGGCGGATGGCGCTGGTCGACGGCGGACCCGACCCGTCGACGCTGATCGGCAAGCTCCGGGACTACGGCGTCACCGGACTCGATCTCGTGGTCGTCACCCATGGTGATGCCGATCACGTCGGAGGTATGACCGGTCTGATCGGGCGGATCCCTATCGGCGAGATCTGGATGGCCGCAGCCCCACACCGGTCTGAGGCTCTGGAGCAGTTCCATCGGGTGCTCGACGGGTCGGGGATCCCGGTCCGGGTTCCGGAGGCCGGTGAGACTGTCTCGTTGGGGGCGCTCGGGATCCGGGTCGAAGCCCCTCTCCGACGCTACGCATCACCCAACGATCAGTCGATCGTGTTGACCCTGATCGGCCCGACACGGTCGATGTTGCTCACCGGTGATATCGAAGTTGTGGCGCAGAGGGAACTCACCTATCTGCGGGCCGATGTGTTGAAAGTTCCCCATCATGGTGGCGGCACATCCGACCCGGACTGGCTGGTCAGCGTCGGTGCCGACCTCGCCGTGATCTCGGTGGGGACCAACACCTTCGGGCACCCGGTCGATTGGTTGCTCGGTCTCTTCGAGGCTTCAGGGGTCGATGTGGTCCGAACCGACCTCGACGGCGACGTTGCGGTTGGCCTCTAACCTCACCAACCGATGCAACTCACCCTCAACGGAACGACACTCCCGCTTGGCGATGTCACCTACGTGATGGGTGTGATCAACACATCACCGGAGTCGAGGAACACCCACACCGTGGCGACCACTGTCGATGAGGTCGTGGCCATGGCGGATAGGTACCGCAGCTGGGGAGCCGCTCTGATCGATCTGGGCGGGCAGTCCTCCCATTACGACAATCCGACCATCGAGACCGACCTCGAATTGGAAAGGGTCGTCCCCGCGGTCGAGGCTCTGGTTGGCGAAGGTCACCTTGTGGCCATCGACACCTGGAAGCCTGAGGTTGCCCGGGCCGCTGTCGGCGCCGGGGCGGTGATCGTCAACGACACCGGCGGCCTGGCCGATCCGGCAATGCGGGAGGTGGTGGCATCGACCGGGGCCGCCGCGATCGCGGTGTACATCGAAGCCGCCAACCCACATGAGGTCGGTGAGATCGAGATCCGGCCTGACAAGGCCGCCTACACCGCGGAACGGCTCAGGGAGCGGGTGGCCGAACTCAACGACGTCGGCATCAGCAATCTGATCCTCGATCCGGGGATAGCCCTCAACTACCGGGGCGATTACATGGCCTACACCCGGATGCAATTGGAGGTGATCGCCCAGACCGACCTGCTTCGCGGTATCGGATTGCCGATCCTGATCCCGATCCCACGGAAGCAGTACGACCACTGGCTCCACGCCTACATCGCCCTCGCCCTCGAACACCGGGCGGACATCATCCGTGTCCACGACGTCGAGGTCGCCTGCGATCTCGCCCGGATTTTCGGTCGGAGCCAACCGCTACCTTGACGACATGGCACTGGTAGTCATCGCCGGACCGGCCAATGCGGGGCCGGGCGAGAGGGAGCGGATGCTCTCCGCTGCTGCAGAGCATCTCGCCAGGGCCGGTGTCGATCGGTCGCAGATCACCAGGATCGACGTGCCCGGCCGCGGCGCCGGGGAGGAGGGCGACGGGACAGTCCGCGTCGAAGTCGAACCGGCGGTCCCGATCCTGCAAAGCGGTTCCCTATTCGGCGACCAGCTCGGACTCGAGATCGTCGATGCCCAGAACCTCCAGGTCGGTGAGGTCGACATCCTCGTCGAGCTACTTGAACTGGCCGACCTCTCCAGCGTCGAGATCGTCCTGGTCAGCGCCGGTGCCCTGAACCGCCGGCTGTCCACCGTGGTCAAGGACCGGGGATCGACCGTGGCGGTCGCCAAGATGTGGGAGAGGGATGCCCACAGCTGGCTGACCGGCGAGGTCCGAGCCAGGAATCTCGACATGGACAAGGGGGCCATCGAGGCATTGCTCCAGCGCTACGGGACCGACACCGCCAGCATGGGCAACGCCCTGGAACAACTGTCCGAAGTGACCGGCAAGATCACCGCCGAGGTTGTCCTGGCCCGATTCAAGAACCGACCCGACGAACCCCCATGGCAGATAACCGATGCGATCGGCAAGGGGAATGTGGGGGAGGCGCTGCGAAGACTTTCCGACTTCCTGGTCCACGGACACCCTCTGGTCTACCTGGCCACCCTCGAGACCGATCTCAAGCGACGGACCCTGGCGATGGCCGCACCCGACGAGGCGACCTTCAAGGATTGGGCCGGATCCGGATCCGATCGTCAGCTCGCCTACGTTTGGAAGCAACGCGGCCGGGTCAAGGAGTCTGCGCTGCGGAACGCCCAGAGGGCACTGCTTCGGGCCGATCGGGTGATCAAGTCACAGCCCGAGGAGGTCCACAGGGTGACATTGGAACGACTCACTGTCGCCCTCTGTCGCTGGTACGCCTAGACGCGCCTGAACAGAGGTGGGTGGGTCGG
>CAYNSP010000139.1:0-3635 GCA_964400035.1 uncultured Acidimicrobiaceae bacterium
GAGATCGAGACCGGATCCGGGTGCCACCTCCTGGGAGAAGAGCTTCACCTACCAGGGTTTCGCCGCCGCCCTCGGTTTCCAGACCGTGACCTGGGTAGAGATTCCCGAGCGTTACCAGTCCGGTCGCCCGAAGAGTCTGGTCATACATGGGACGAAGGGGGGTCAGGCCACGATCGAGACTTTCACACCGGGGGCCTTTGCCACAGCACTGGGGCTTCTCTCCCAGACCGTTCATCACATCAGCGGTTTCCTCCCCGAGGGTGCCGACCGGGTCGTGCTCCACAATCCCAACACCGGACAGTGGACCATGAGGCAGGCGTCCGGTCAGACCGTCACCTTCTATTTCGGCAATCCCGGGGACCTCGCAATCTTCGGTGACTGGGATGGAGACGGTGTCTCCACAGTCGGTATCTACCGCCAGTCCGACGGCTACGTCTATCTCCGGAACAGCAACACCCAGGGTTTCGCCGACAACAGGTTCTACTTCGGGATCCCCGGGGACGTTCCGGTGGTCGGCGACTTCGATGGCGACGGGTTCGACACGGTCTCCATCTATCGACCCTCCGAGCAGAAGTTCTACATCACCAACCGATTGGGCAACGACAACAAGGGGTTCTTCGCCGACTACTCGTTCGTCTTCGGTGAGCCCGGGGATCTCCCCTTCGCTGGCGACTGGGACGGTGACGGAATCGACACTCCCGCCCTGCGCAGACCGTCGGATGGCTACATCTACCTGAGGAATTCGAATATGGCCGGCCCCGCCGACATCGTCGTCTTCTTCGGGCTTCCCGGAGACATCCTCTTCTCCGGTGACTGGAACGGGGACGGGGTCGACGGACTTGGTGCCTACCGGCCGGGGAACGCGATGGTCTACCTGAAGAACGGGTTGACCGGCGGTCAGGCCGACTACTCGTATCTGTTCGGAACACCGGCGCACCGACCGGTTGCCGGGCCCTACTAGGGCTTCCCGAGAGACTCGTTCGCAACGGGTATGTGGAACACTTGAGGTGTGCCCGTACCCGTCAGTGTGATCATCGTCACCCACAACTCTGAGAAGATCGTGGTGCCGGTGCTCGACGCCCTCTTTGCCGACCCCGCACCGCCGTCGGAAGTGATCGTCGTCGACAGTGCTTCTGAGGACGGAACCCTCGATGTCCTCTCCCGGTATGCGGTCAAGGTGATCCCCAGTTCGGAGAATGTGGGTTTCGCTGCCGCATGTCATCTCGGTGTCGGGGCCGCGGCTGAGGAGAATCTGATGTTCCTGGGGCATGACACCCGGCCCACCCAGGGGTGGCTGGCACCGATGGTGGATGCACTCGCCGAACCCGGTGTCGGCGCCGCCATGTGCACCGTGGAGGATTCAGACCACCCTGGAACCTTCAACACCTCGGGCGGTCGGCTCACCTACTTCGGGATCGCCTGGGTGAGCGATCTGGGTCGTCCCATCCCCGTCGAACACGGCTCGGCGGACATCGCCTTTCCTCCAGGGGGCCACATGGCGATGCCCAAGGAGCCATCGTACTGATTCGGGGGGTTCAGACCCGAGTTCTTCATGTACAACGAGGACGTCGACCTCGGCTGGCGGATCCGGCTGGCGGGTCTGCGGATCGTGCGGGTTGCCGGGTCGTTGGTGTCCCACGACTACGACTTCGGGCGCTCCCCGCTCAAGATGTATCACCTGGAGCGCAACCGGTGGCTGATGCTGCGCTCCAACTATCAGCGTCGCACCCTGGCCATCCTGGCTCCGGCCCTACTCCTGGTGGAAGTGGGGACCACGATCGTCTCCATCCGCGATGGTTGGTGGGATCAGAAGAGGGCAGCGTGGAGGGACGCCTTCGCATCCGGTGAGGTGATCCGAAAAGGTCGTCGTCTCACCGAGTCCAACCGAAGCATCGGTGACTCGGCGATGATCGAGACCATGGACTTCCGCCTATCCGACATCAGCCAGGTCAAGACTCCACTGCTGACCCATGTCGCAGATCTCATGCTCGGGATATGGAAAGCCCTCGCCACCCCCATCATCCGGTTCCTCGACCGTATCGGCTAAGCCACTTGCCCTATTCCCTTCCCTCCGAAAACCTTTATGCTGACGCCGGGCGAGAGCAGAGGGGCAGTTGGGAATCCTGGGGAGGCGACATCTAAAGACCTGGGCGATGGGTGGTCTTGCCACCGTCGCACTGGCATTCGGGGCTCTGGCAGCAAGCGCAGTTCCACCGGGTTTCGTCGACGAGACCGTCCGCGGAAATCTCGCCGACCCGATCAACCTCGAATTCGCGCCCGATGGCAGGGTCTACCTGAGCGAGAAGGCGGGCAGACTCCTCACCTGGCCCAACCTCAGCAGTTTCACCTCGGGCCAGGCCGCAACCGTGGCTGCCGACCTGACAACGAACACCCACGGTTTTTGGGATAGGGGGATGTTGGGTCTGGCCATCCACCCCGCATACCCGCAACAGCCTTACGTCTATGTCCTATACGCCTACGACGCCCCACCCGGTGCGACGGCACCAACCTGGGGATCGACGTGCACCGCTCCAGGAGGAGCAACACCACCCCCGAGCGGTCAAGCTCCGTGTGTGGTGACCGGACGGTTGTCCAGACTCACCATGAATACGGCGACCGGTCAGATGGTCGGGCCGGAGACGGTTCTCATCCACGACTGGTGTCAGGAGTATCCGAGTCACTCGGTAGGTGAGCTCGCGTTTGGTGAGGACGGCGCTCTGTACGTATCCGCAGGCGACGGCGCGTCGTTCAGTTGGGCCGACTGGGGCCAACTCGGACAGTGTGTGTCCCCTACAAATCAGGGGGGAGCCCTCCGGTCGCAGAGCCCACGTACCAACGCGTCCTCGCCAAAGACTCTCGATGGCACCGTGCTTCGACTCGATCCGATGACCGGTGAAGCCATGCCGGGGAACCCGTGGATCAGCGACCCGGACCCGAACATGAGACGCGTCGTTGCATACGGTCTGCGCAATCCGTTCGCCATGACCATGAAACCGGGGACCAACGAACTGTTCATTGGTGATGTCGGATGGAACACCTGGGAGGAGCTCAACTATCACCCGAATCCCTCGAGTGCAGTTCGTAACTTCGGATGGCCCTGTTATGAGGGAGGACTTCAGGGTGGCAGTGGAGTGTCCATCGTCCAGAGCGGCTATCAGCATCTTGCGCTATGCCAGAGCCTCTACAACGAAGGGTCGGCGACACCACCGTTGTACTCGTACCGGCATAACCAGGACATCACCGGCGGCAACGATGTGTGCCCGCCGGCGGTACCCGGCCAGACCCTGACCAGCTCCTCGATAACTGCGCTGGCCTTCTACACATCGGGAACATTCCCCGGCATCTACAACGGGGCACTGTTCGGTGGCGACCACTCCCGAAACTGCGTGTGGGTGATGTTCCCGGACGCCAACGGGCATCCTGATCCGTCGACCATCCAGGTGTTCCACCAGGCAAGCCACCCCGTCGACCTCGCCGAGGGACCCGACGGCAACCTCTACTACGTCGCCCACAACTCCCACCAGGTGCGTCGTTTCCGGTACACGGGTATCAACACCCCACCGGTAGCCACCATTCAGGCGTCGGCGACCTCCGGCTCCGCTCCCCTGGAAGTGGACTTCGATGGATCTGGCTCC
>CAYNSP010000140.1:0-3596 GCA_964400035.1 uncultured Acidimicrobiaceae bacterium
ACGCCAAGCTCGGCTCCGTATTCTGAAGGGATGGGATCGAAGAGGGAACCGATAACGGCGGCGATCAGAGTGATCCGCAACGCCGGTATCCAATACGAGCCATACCTGTTCGACTACGAGCGGTATCCGGGAGCGGCCGGGGCGGCCGAAGCGCTCGGGGTCGAGCTTCACGAGACCGTCAAGACCATCGTCTTTGAGGACTCCACGGGAGCCGGCGTGATGGTCCTCATGAATGGGGACCACGAGGTGTCGGCCAAGGAGCTGGCCCGGCTCATCGGGGTCAAGAGTGTGAAACCGGCCGGCGCCGATCGGGCGAGACGATGGACCGGCTACGAATTCGGAGGAACCTCACCTTTCGGAACCAGGGAGAAGCTCCGGTTGTACGCCCACGATGAGATCCCGCAAATGGAACGGATCTACATCAACGCCGGGAGTCGTGGGTTCCTGGTCGGGATCAACCCGGCCGACCTGATCCGGGTGCTGGAACCGGAGATCGCAGACCTCAAGACCTGACCCGGGGCTTTGCGGGCTATCCCCAGGCGGGGTCGCCGAGACGGTTACGGAGAGACATCATGGTCTTGGCGTGGATCTGGCAAACCCGTGACTCGGTAACACCGAGGACATCACCGATCTCGGCGAGGGTCATCCCCTCGTAGTAGTAGAGGGTGACGACGAGACGCTCCCGATGCGGCAACCGGTTGACCGCATCGACCAGACCCCGTCGTGTCTCCTCGGCCTGGAATGCCGATTCCGGGGACACTCCGCTGGCATCGGCGATCAAATCACCCATCGAGGTCTGGGACTCACCCGATACGAACTCATCCAGGGCAGCGATTCCCGAGCGGCCTATCTCGGCGAGGGCGTCACGGAGTTCGCCGATTTCCATCTCCACGTAGGCGGCGAGTTCCTCCTCGGTCGGGCTCCGCTGCAGCTTGTGTTCGAGCTCGGTGATCCCGGTCTCGATACGACGGGCCCGGGACCTCACAGACCGTGGTACCCAGTCGAGGGCGCGCAACTCGTCGAGGATTGCACCCTTGATGCGGTTGATCGCGTAGGTCTCGAACTTGAACCCGCGTTCGGGTTCGAAACGATCGATTGCGTCGATGAGACCGAACAATCCGTAGCTGGCGAGATCGTTCTGATCCACTGAACGCGGCAGACCTGCGCCAACGCGTCCGGCCACGTACTTGACCAACGGCGAGTAGTGAATGATCAGCTTTTCCCGTGTCTTTGGATCCCCCGACTCTTTGAAACTCACCCATAGAGCTTCGATCTGAGTCTTCTCAGGCTCTGGGGTGAGTTCGCTCATAGGTCTCTCTCAAGTGACGATGGGACACGGCAGTGTATATCTGGGTTGTTGCGAGATCGGTATGTCCGAGAAGGTCTTGCACGGTCCGCAGGTCTGCCCCGCCTTCCAGAAGATGGGTGGCGAAGCTATGGCGGAGGGCGTGGGGGAAGGTCGCAGCCCTTGCCGCGACCACCCGCCTGGCCCCGCGGGTGTCGAGTGGGCCTCCCCGAACCCCGACCCAGAGTGCCCGCCCGGCGCCCTTACCCGCCAGACGCGGTCGGCCATGTTCGAGGTACCGGGCGATGGCTTGACGTGCCGGTCTGCCCACCGGAACGATCCGGGTCTTGCCACCCTTGCCGACCACGGTCAGCGCCTTGCCTCCGACGTCGTCGATGGTCAACGAGACCATTTCCGAGATCCGCATGCCGGTGGCGTAGAGGGTCTCGAGGAGGGCACGGTCGCGGAGACTCTCCGGGTCGGACTCGCCGATCTGTTCGAGGACCTGGGCGACGGCTCGAGCGGGGAGAGCGTGAGGCAACGGGCGGTCGGGTCGGGCGCGCTTCACCCCTTCGAGGGGGTTGTTCTCCCACAAACCACGTTTCACCCCTTCCCGGTAGAAGGCGCCCACCGCCGACGCCTTCCTGGTCATCGACCGTCGCGAGTAACCCATGGTGTCGAGAAAGGCGAGAAATCGGCGGGCCACCAATCGATCCACACCGGTCACCGACGTCACCCCCTGCCGCTGGCAGTAGTCGAAGAACTGGGCCAGATCCCGACGGTATGCGGCGACGGTGTGGGGCGACAGACGACGGTGGCCGGTGAGACGGTCCAGATACTCGCCGACCGGCGCGTCAGCCCATGCCGGTATTGGTGGCAAACCCATGGCCCTCGATGCTATTGCGTCAGACGTCCCAAGCCGTGGTCTCTGCGACCGGGGAACGTCCGACCAGAGGCTCCCACCACGACCGGTTGTCCACATACCAGTCGATGGTGGCGGCGATCCCCTCGTCCCAAGAGATCATCGGCTCCCAACCGAGGCGGGTACGGATCTTCGACCAGTCGAGGACATACCGACGGTCGTGCCCGGGCCGGTCGGGGACGATCTTCTTCAGCGAATCCGGCTTGCCGAGATGACCCAGGATGGTGTCGGCGATCCCTTCGATCGACTTCTCGACCCCGGTCCCCACGTGGTAGGTCTCACCTATCGATCCCCCGGTGAGGATCAGTTCGATGGCCGCGCAGTGGTCGAGGACATGGATCCACTCCCGCCGGTTCCGGGTCGAGGCGTACATCGGCAGCGGCTCGTCCCGGAGAGCCTGGCTGATGAAATAGGGGATCACCTTTTCGGGGAACTGGTGGGTGCCGTAGTTGTTGGCGCAGTTGGTGATGGTCACGGGTAGACCCCATGTCTCGTAATAGGAACGGACAACATGGTCACCGCCCGCCTTGGAGGCGTTGTAGGGCGTCCGCGGCCGATAGGGAGAGGTCTCATCGAATCTCTCCGTCGAGTCGAGCGCCATATCGCCATAAACCTCACACGTCGAGACATGATGGAACCGGGTGACCCCGACCCTGCGGGCAGCCTCGCACAAACCCTGGGTCCCGAGCACGTTCGTTCGGAAGAATCGCCCCGGGTCGATCACCGCATAGCTGTTGTGGGACTCGGCGGCGAAGTTGACCACGATATCGATCCGGTGCTGTCCCAGAATCTCGGCCACGGTATCGGTGTCACCGATGTCGCCCTGGATGAAGGTGACGCCCGGGATGTCATCAAGGCTCTCCCTGACACCGGCGTAGGTGAGCAGGTCGTACGCCACCAGGTTCCCGTCGTGATGGCGCTCACGCCAGTAACGGCAGAAGTTGGAACCGATGAAACCTGCCGCGCCGGTCACGAAGATGTTGGTCATCCGGCAGGTGAGGTTAGGTGGGATCAGGCTGGATACAACGTGTCACCAACCCTGCGGACCCGACCTTCCAACTCCATGTGACCGATCCGGGCCAGGACCTCGGGCACACTCAGACCCCATACCGCGGGTAGATCATCGATGAGGAGACCTGAGGCCGGAATCTCACCGATGCCCCCGGAGGCGATCGGAGGACCGAGAAGGAGGGATAGCTCTTCGACCAGGTCGTCCGGTCCGAGCACCGGATGGGCACCATCCTTGATCAACCGGTTGCATCCGAGCGAGGCGGGACGGTCGACGTCGCCGGGCACCACGAATACGGGCCGTCCCATTTCGGCACCCAAACGGGCGGTGATCAGAGCCCCACCGGTGGCGGCGGCTTCGACCACCACCACCGCGGCCGA
>CAYNSP010000141.1:0-3510 GCA_964400035.1 uncultured Acidimicrobiaceae bacterium
GACATCACCCTCGAACCGATCTACGTGGTTGCAACGGGGGAGGGGGGAGTGCTACCCGAGGTGGTCCGGGCACCCGAGTTCGATGACGCCGGACCGCATCTCGGGTATGCGATCCAATGGTTCGGTTTCGCCCTGGTGGGTGTGGTCGGATACCTGTTCTTGATCAGACGGGCTCAGAGGGCGAGACCCTCGACGACCTCATAACCGGGGATCGAAGCGAGGGGAGCGGGGTCGAGTTTGATCTTGGCGCTCCGGGATCCGGCTCCAACCACCACCCAGTCGTACTCCATGACCCTCGAGTCGATCCAGACGGGAAGGTCCTCTGGCAGCCCGAAGATGGTCACACCGCCGATCTCCTGTCCGGTCAGGGCCCGCGTCAATTCAGCCGGGGCGAAGCTGACCTTCTTCACACCCAGCTTCTGACGCACCTTCCCGTTCACATCGAGACGGTTCGTGGCCAGCACAACGCACACTGCGTTGTGACCTTCAGGTTTGCGTGAGGCAACCAGGATGGCGTTAGCCGACCGTTCCAGAGGAACCCCGTAGGCCGCACAGAAAGCCGCAGTGTCGGCCAGTTCCGGGTCGCATGCCATCACCTCGTAGGGGATCCCCAAACCAGCAAGATGGGCTATCACTTTCGGGTCGGCGGTCATGGCCCGAACAGGGTAGAAGGATGACTACGGTCGGGGGGTCATGTCGGTTCTGGTTCATTTCGAGACCCACGCCACCACGGTCGACAACGAGATCGGTGTCGCCACCGGTTGGCTACCGGGGACGCTCTCGGAGGCCGGCCGCTATCAGGCCGAATTCCTGGGGACCCGACTCCATGGCCGTGAACCCGACGCTGTGATCACCTCCGATCTGAAACGAGCCCGGGACACAGTTGGGCTTGGTCGATGTGATGGCGACCTCCCGGTCTTCTACGACGGGAGGCTGAGGGAGTGCCACTACGGCGATCTGACCGGGGCCGACCGGAACGACGTACTCGGTCCCATCGAGCGCTACCTCTACGAGCCGTATCCGGGAGGTGAGAGCTGGTCTGAGGCCCTGGACCGGGTGGAAGCGGCGATCATCGACATTGCCCGCTACTGGAACGGCGGCACCGTTGTCGTTGTCGGTCATGTGTCGACCAGGTGGGCACTGGACCGTTTCGTCCTGGGTAGGACGCTGGAAGATCTGGCGCGGGAGGACTTCGCCTGGCAACCGGGATGGACATATATCGTCAATGGCTGAACCGGGAGGCCCTTAGAGTGGCGTCATGAATCGACGCCCTGAGGAAGACTACGGCCCGTACTGGGCTCCCTATTACGACCAGATGTACGGCGACGTTGAGGACTCGGTGATCGGCCTCCTCGCCAATCTGGTGGGCCCCAGCCCTCGAGCCCTCGAGCTGGCAATCGGAAGCGGCCGGGTGGCGTTGCCTCTTACCAAACGGGGGGTGGAGATCACCGGGATCGAGATCTCCCAGGAGATGGTCGACCTTCTCAGACGGAAGCCCGGGGGAGAGGAGATCGAAGTGATCGTGGGGGACATGGTCACCACCAAGCTGGATCGCCAGTTTCCCCTCGTCTATCTGACCTTCAACACCCTCTTCATCCTCGACAGTCAGGAACGTCAGGTGGAGCTGTTCCGGAATGTCGCCGAGCATCTGGAGCCCGGTGCCCTCTTCGTCACCGACGCGTTCGTCGCCGATCTGGGACGGTTCGATCGGACCAACTCGAGGATGGGAGTGTCTTCGATCAGCTCCAATGAGGAGCACGCCTACGAGCTCTCGGTCCACGACCCGGTCACCCAGACGATCGTGTCCCATCATGTCCGACGTCAGGCGGATGGTTCGAGCCTGGTCCTACCGGTGACAGTCCGCTACGCCTGGCCCTCAGAGATGGATCTGATGGCGCGCCTGGCAGGCCTGGAACTCGATCAGCGGTGGGGTTGGTACGACCGGAGACCCTTCACAGCTGCGTCCTGGCAGCACGTCTCGGTGTATCGGAAACCCGGGTGAGGGCTATTCCTCCTCGTTGAACGCCTGCTCCTGAGCGCCTTCTTGAGCTGCGATCTGGGCCCGAACGTCGTCCATGTCCACTGCCTTGACCTGGGTGACCAGTTCTTCGAACATGTGTTCGGGGAGGGCGCCCGGCTGTGAGTAGAGGATGATCTGATCGCGGAACACCATGAGAGTGGGGATCGAACGAATCCCGAACTCCATCGCCAGCTGCTGTTCGGCATCGGTGTCCACCTTGGCGAAGACGATGTCGGAGTGCTTCTCGGAGGCACGATCGAACACCGGTGCGAAGTTGCGGCACGGACCGCACCATTCGGCCCAGAAGTCCACGATGACTGTGGGGTTCTGGTCGATGACCTGGTCGAATGTTTCCTTGGTGAGGGCCACTGTGGCCATGTTTGAACCTCTTCTTGAAATGGGGTTACCAGACCTAACCCTAACCCTGGTCCTGGTATTCCGGAGGGGCGGCCAGCAATTCGAGCGCCTCGTCAACACGATCCGAGGGAACCTGGACCTCAGCGCCACGAAGCGTCACCAACTCGGGGATCCAACCACCCACGGAATCCGACACGACCCGCACCGGGATGCCGGCCCCGCGGAGCAGGGCGGCATTGATCTCGGCTTGATAGCGGTCGAATACCTTCACGGCGGTGGTCCACATGGAATCGAGTCTATGGGAACTTCCCGACCACAAAGCGCCCATAATCCACGTTATGTCAAGTTAGCCTGAGGAAGCATGCCCCCGGCATGTTTCGGAGGTCGCTCTTGTCGGCAGGTTCTGCCTCAGGGGCCTGGTGGAGCACCATCTTCGGGGTTCCCCCTACCCCGGGTCGGGCGCCGTCTCCTCGAGTTCAGTTTCCACGCAATCAGGTCCGGTCAAGCCGGGAGACGCAGTGAAGTTCCTAACCCCGGTGAGCGGCGCACCGGGCTCATCGGTTGTTAGATATGCCTGGATTGCGTCAGCGATCGCCATGGACACCACCTCCAGGTACTCCTGTGTGGCAAACAGTTCAGCCTCCACCGGGTTAGACATGTACCCCAGTTCGAGGAGCACGGCCGGTGTCTCGGGGATCCTGACCATCCCGTACGTGTCCCCGCCACGATCGTTGAGAACGTGGAGCACGCCGGCGTCGGGCGCGGCAGTCCACTGGATGTCGAACTGTGACATGGCGTCGACGGTGTACTCCCAGAGAAGACCCCCGAGGCGACGTGAATCCTCGGATGTGCTCTGTACGAAGACCTCGTAGCTCGGTATCGACGACGGCCCGGGTGTCGGGGCGATGTGGTGGATGGAGACAAGCACCTCCGCTCTCAACATTTCGGCGAGCCGGGATCTGGTCGGGATGGTGGTGGCGTAGTCGTCGACCCGGGTGAGGACGGCACCTATCCCCCTCTCCCCCAGGATCCTCTGCACCTCGAATGCGATCTGGAGATTGAGTACCTTCTCGGGGAGATCGTTCCGACTCTGGGATCCGATGTCCCGGTTCCGGCCGGGTCGTGGGTCTAGG
>CAYNSP010000142.1:0-3432 GCA_964400035.1 uncultured Acidimicrobiaceae bacterium
GGCCACAACCAGAGGGACGTTCGGGTCCATACGGAAGGCGGACGAGTTGTCGACCACAACCGCACCCGCAGAAGTGAATGCCGATGCGTACTGACGGGACCTGCCGCCACCGGCCGAGAACAGGGCGATGTCCACCCCTGCCGGATCGGCCATGGCCAGATCTTCGACCACCACCTGGCCCCACCGGGTGTCGACGTTCTTTCCCGCCGTTCGACTCGAGGCCATCATCCGCAGGGAGGCCACGGGGAAGTCCCTCTCCTCGAGGATGGAGAGCATGCTCCTACCCACAAGTCCGGTGGCCCCGACGATGGCGACGTGTTTCATGAGGTGGTCTCCAGTTTCAGCAGTCCGTCATGAAGACAACGCACTGCGTCTTCGGTTTGCTCCCCCGAAACCAGAATCGTAAGGATCCCCTCCCCGGGTGTGTCGGAGTATCCGATCCCCCGTTCTTCCAGAATCTCCCTCACCCGTTCGGTCATCGAAGGAGCCCCGGATCCGACCAGGGTCACCACCCCGGGTGAGTGCGCCACTCCGACCAGGTCCTTCGGATCGGCCTCCGCACCTACCAGGGTCCCCTTCTCGAAACTGAACGAAGACCGAACCTGTACGACAACGCCCCGGTCCCGGGCCCTCTCCACCGACGAGGCAGCCAGCACTCCGGCCCCGGCACGCGAGAACGCCAGCATGTCGTCGAAGGTGACCGATGCCAGCTTGACCGCCCCCGGGACCACGTTGGGGTCGGCGGTGTACACCCCGGAAACGTCGGTGTAGATCTCACAGCTCACCGCCTCGAGCGCGGCCGCCAGTTCCACCGCGGTGGTGTCCGAGCCTCCCCTGCCCAGAGTGGTGACCTCCTTCCGGGTGGGGTCAACCCCCTGGAAACCGGCGACGATCACGACCTTGCCCTCCGCCAGGGACTCACGGACCCGCTCCCCGGTGATCCGGGTGATACGGGCCTCGCCATGCGAGGAGTCGGTGAGTATCCCGGCCTGCGATCCGGTGTAGCTGACTGCAGGTACGTCACGTTCATGGAGTGCCATGGCCAGAAGTGCCATGGTGATTCTCTCTCCCGCGGTAAGAAGCATGTCGAGTTCACGGGGCGGAGGCTTGGGTGAGATCTCCGAAGCAAGGGCCAGAAGCTGGTCGGTGGTGTGACCCATGGCCGAGACCACTACGACGACATCGTTTCCGGCGGCCCTGGTGTCGCGAACCCGGTCGGCGACCGCCTGGATGCGCGTTGGGTCGGCGACCGAGGTGCCCCCGTACTTCTGGACGACAATCGACATGTCCCCCACAGTTTGAATGGTTTTGCCGCTCATTACGAACACCGCGACGGGTATCGGGTACCGGTCGCATCCTCCCTAAAGTCGTGGCCACATGACCGACCGTCGCCAACGTCAGAAAGAACAGCGCGCCCAGAAGCGGGAGCAGGAGAAGAAGAAGGACCGCCGACGCGAACTGCGGCGGCGTCTCACCACCGGGATCACCCTGGCCCTGGTTGTCATCGGGGTCCTCTGGCTGCTCAACACCGACTTCTCCGGTAGCGACCTCCCCGCTGGCTACCAGGACTTCCGCAACCAGACCACTGCATGTGGGGGAACCCAGCCGCCGGCGCTCACCCCGATGACATTCCCCGATGGTCCGGAGACTCAGACCGACATCACTGCCTCGTCCCGGGTGACCGCCACCATGGTGACCTCCTGCGGAACCATCGAGATCGAACTCGATCCTGTCGGTTTCCCCGCGACGGTGAACTCGTTCGTCTTCCTCGCCCGCGAGGGGTTCTTCGATGGGCAGGTGTTCCACCGCATCGTCGAGAACTTCATGGCCCAGGGTGGGGATCCCCAGGCCGATGGCACGGGCAACCCTGGCTATGTCATCCCCGACGAGCGACCCGGGTCGGACTTCACCTACGACCGTGGTGTGGTGGCGATGGCGAACCGCGGGTCACGGAGCACCGGATCGCAGTTCTTCATCGTGATCGGTGAAAACGGCCGGTTCCTGACACCCAGCTTCAACGTCCTGGGCCGGGTGGTCTCCGGTGACGACGTGCTCGACCGGATCGAGGCTGTCCCAACCCGCCAACCTCCGGGGTCTACCGAGCGGAGCCTCCCCGTCGAGACCGTGTACATCGAGTCGGTGACCATCCAAGTTTCCGGGAATTGACGACCCCGAGCCGCCAACATGGGCGGTGCCATGGCCGTTGACCTCCACCTCCACTCGACCGCGTCCGACGGAACCACGAGTCCGTCCGATTTGGTCGCGATGGCGGCCAGAAGTGGCCTCTCGGCAATGGCTCTCACCGACCACGACACCCAGGAGGGATGGGAGGAGGCGTCGGCGGCGGCACGGGACACCGGGATCGATCTGATCCCCGGTGTAGAGCTCTCGATCGACTTCGCCCGTGGGATGCATCTCCTGGTGCTCTGGCTGCGTCCCGGTCGAGGTCCGCTCCAGGATCGGCTCGAAGACCTCCGGGCGAGCCGGGACATCCGCAACACCCGGATCACCGAACTGCTCCGGAACCACGGCATGGAGATCACCGACGAGGAGGTCGCCGCCGAGGCCGGTGGTGGAACTGTCGGCCGGCCCCACATCGCCGCGGTCCTCATGGCCAAGGGGTATGTCCCCGACATTGCCTCGGCATTCGAGCAGTGGATCGGTCGGGGACGTCCGGCGTATGTCACCAGGAACCGACTCGGCGCCGAGGAGGCGATCACCCTGGCCCGAGAGTCGGGAGGGGTCCCGGTACTGGCGCATCCCCATACCCTCGGGGTCAACCGCGCCGAAGAGATGGCCAGGATCCTCTCCGAGCTGAGGAGCTACGGCCTGGTCGGGATCGAGGCCGTCTACGCCAGCTATCAGCGTCACGAGCGCGACGGGTACTCCAATCTGGCGCGACGTTTCAAGCTGGTCCCATCCGGTGGGAGTGACTACCACGGCGAATACAAGCCGGGTCTTCAGCCGGGGATCGGATACGGTGACCTGGTCGTCCCGTACCGCATCCTCGAGGAGCTGCGTGAATACGCGGTAGAGAAATGAGCCGACCCCTCCGAATCGGAACGGCCGCAATAGTCATCTCCGGGAGCATCCTCCTCTCGCGGCTGCTCGGCCTCCTGCGGGAGGTTCTCCTCGCCTCCCTGATCGGGGCGAACCTGGAAGGCGACCTCTACCGGTTCGCCTTCACCATCCCCGACTTCCTCAACTACCTCCTCGCCGGCGCCTACCTGACGATCACCCTGATTCCCATCATCAGCAGACATCTGGAACGTGGTGACAACGAAGCGGCGAGCCGGGCGTTCACTTCGGTGTTCCGGTTCGTGGCCTATGCAGTGATCGGGTTGACCGTCCTCATGTGGCTTTTCGCCGACCCCCTGGTGTCGTTGATCTTCCCGGAGGTGATCGCCGATCACGACCGGCTGGTGGCGATGA
>CAYNSP010000143.1:0-3351 GCA_964400035.1 uncultured Acidimicrobiaceae bacterium
GTCCATGCCCACCGTCGTCAAGTAATCGATGGCGGCGTGAAGTCCTACCGCTTCCACGATCGGCGGTGTGCCCGCTTCGAAACGGTGGGGGATGGCTGCCCAGGTCGATTCGTGAAGTCCCACGTCGGAGATCATCGAGCCACCACCCTCGAAAGGCTCCACCTGCTCTAGTGTCTGCATGCGTCCCCAAAGGACACCGATACCGGTTGGTCCGAGCATCTTGTGTGCGGAGAAGGCGAGGAAGTCGGCTCCGAGAGTGGACACGTCGACTTCGTGGTGGGGGACGAGCTGGGCTCCGTCGACCACGACCAGCGCCCCAACCTGGTGGGCCAGTTCGGTGATGGCGGGGATGTCAGGCATCGTCCCGAGGACGCTCGACATGCCGGTTACGGCCACCAGCTTGACCCGGTCGGTCAGCTTGGTCCGGAAGTCCTCCATGTCGAGATGGCCCTGATCGTCCAGTCCAACGTGCTCGAGTACGGCACCGGTCCGTTTCGCCACCATCTGCCACGGGACCAGATTCGAGTGGTGCTCGAGGAGTGTGGTGAGGATGACGTCCCCTTCCCTCAGGTGGTCCATCCCCCACCCGAAGGCAATCGTGTTCAACGAGGTCGTCGTGCCACGGGTGAAGACCACCTCGGCGGGGTCGGGGGCGTTGATGAACGAGGCGACCCGACTCCGTGCTCCCTCATATGCGTCGGTCGCTTCGATCGACAGCCGATATGCGCCGCGGTGGACGTTGGCATAGGAGGTACGGGCGAAACGGTCCATCGCTTCGAGCACCTGGATCGGCTTTTGGGATGAGGCTCCCGAGTCGAGGAAGTGCACCCCCGAGTCGAACACCGGGAAGTCTGCTCGCAGGTGGGAAAGATCGATCACAGTGTCTAAGTCAACACCGAACGGAACGATTCGTATCCCTCTTCTTCGAGTTTCACGGCGAGTTCCGGGCCCCCACTCTCGACGATCTGTCCATCGAGGAAGATATGGACGACGTTCGGAGTGATGTATTCGAGAAGCCGCTGGTAATGGGTGATGATCAGGAATCCACGCTCTCCGGTGGTCAGCTTGTTGACGCCGTCGGCGACCGTGCGGAGGGCGTCGATATCAAGACCCGAATCGGTTTCGTCCATGATGGCCAGATCAGGCTGGAGCACGGCCATCTGCAGGACCTCGTTCCGCTTCCGCTCACCACCTGAGAATCCTTCATTCAGGTAGCGGTCGGCGAAGCTCGACTCCATCCCCAGCTCCTTCATGGCGTCCATCACCTTTAGACGCAGCTCGAGAACGGTGAGGTCGATTCCCGTCCGGTTGGACAGGGCCTGGCGGAGAAACTGGATCACCGAGACGCCCGGAATCGCCTCAGGATGTTGGAAGGCAAGGAACATCCCTGCGTTGCCACGGTCCGTCGGTGGCCAACCGGTGATGTCTTCTCCCTTGTACAGAATCGTTCCCTGTGTGATTTCGTAGGCAGGGTTGCCCATCAACACGGTGGCCAGGGTCGACTTGCCTGAACCATTGGGTCCCATCAGAGCGTGAATTTCCCCGGCACGGACGGTCAGATCGACACCCTTGAGGATCTCGAATCCGTCGACGGAAACGTGAAGATTCTGTATTTGGAGGAGGGGAGAGGTCTCGGTCACCCTCCGATTCTAAATTGCACTACGGCCGTAGGGAAAAAGCTGCGGGGCTCTCAACCCGATCGACCTTCAGTAGCCGTAGGGATCCACTCCGGCGTCGCCGGCTTCCGTGATCATCACTCCATCAGACCCGACCACGAACCAGACACCGTCAACGTCCTGACCGGTGACATCACCGGGTCCTGCGTCGCCAGCCCATAGGTAGAGAGGTTGCCCGTTGACAGTCAACTGGGTGGTGCCATCGGTCCGGGTAGTTGTACCGAACATGGAGGGGTTCAGCCCCGGACCGATGGCGGTATCCCCGGGGACAGGAGGCCAGAGGGTCGCACATGAGTCGTAGCAAGCGCTTTCGCCATTCGTGTCGACGGTGAACACATACATGGTGAACCCCTCAGGATCCACCAGGACCGTGCCCAGCGTGGTCGAACGGGTCGACACTCCGTCCGACACCGCCTCCGACGTGGTGGGCAGGGAGGCTGCCGTGGTTGTCGTCGTCTGGTTGCCGGTGCTTCCGCCACAGGCGACGATCAACATGATTAAGACCAGTACAGCGACCCGATACACGTTCGCTCCTTCTCCGGGTTCAACCCCATTACGCAGCATCTCCCGCCACGGTTCCATTGCTGGCACAATCCAGCGGATGGACCGCGAAGTACTGGCACGATTCCGAGCCGGTGACGAGACCGCGGTCAAGACGCTCTACGAACAGTTCGGTGGAGCCGTGTATGCCGTTGCGTTCAGCATTCTCAAGGATGAAGGTCTGGCCGCTGATGTCACCCAGACCACATTCACCAAGGCCTGGCGGGCTGCATCCACCTACGACCCGGATCGGGCCTTTGCCCCCTGGATCTATGCGATCGCCAGGCGGACCGCCATCGACGTCTACCGGCACGAGCGCAGGTCAGTGCCAAGCGAGAACGTGGACACAACGGTCCAAGGTCCCAGTCTCGAAACCGCATGGGAGATCTTCGAGGTCCGACTCGCCTTAGATCAGTTGCCGGACGAAGCCCAACTTCTGATACGGCTCAGTCACTTCGAAGGGATGACGCATCCCGAGATAGCCGCCTATCTGGGAATCCCGGTGGGGACGGTCAAATCCCGATCGCATCGCGCCCACAAACAACTCCTCGAGATGCTCCGTCACCTGGAGGAAGCATGATGTCTGTGAACCGGCCGGAGCTTCCGTGCGTAAGGGGAAAGAAGTGGTGAACAAGGACGAGAGGGCGCTCTATCTCGAATCGGGCCAGGGCGACATGGGCGATGTCGGGCGACTCGATCTGGTCAGGGAGGTCCTGGCCAACTCCTCGACCTGGGTTGAGCCGCCCGCCGGTCTCGCCGAGAGGGTGGCCATCGGCATCGGCGTGCGATCGGATGTTGTGTCGCCACCCCGGCGACGATGGCTGGTGCCGGCAGTAGTCGGGATCGCTGCCGCACTCGTGGCCATCGTTGGATTGAGCGGGGTTCTGCAAAGGTCTCCGTCCTCACCTGATGCCGTGGCGGTGATGGAGGGAACCGAACTGATTCCTGACGCGGGGGGCACCGCCACCATCAGGGACACTTCGTCGGGATGGGCGATCCGTCTCGAAGTCGAAGGACTCCCACCTGCCGCGCCCGGCCAGTACTACCAGGGTTGGGCATGGAACGAGGCCGGGGAAGGCGTCAGCATCGGCACCTTTCATTTGAGGAACGGTTCCTACCCGGTGACCCTTTGGGC
>CAYNSP010000144.1:0-3300 GCA_964400035.1 uncultured Acidimicrobiaceae bacterium
CACATTGGCCCCCACCGACGCATAGTCGATGATGGTCCACTGAATGTTCGGGTTGCTGGCAGCGAAGGTCTCAGTCGCGCCCGCCAGCTTGAAGCCCGAGGTCACGATGTGCTCGGCACCCTGGGCGATGCAGGTCTCGATGTGCGGCTGGTAGTCGGCCTCGGTGGCGGACTCCAACAGGATCGGGTTAGGGGCGGCGGCACCGCTCTCGACGGCGTCCTGAACACCCTGCCAGCCGGATGCGTTGAAGCTTCGATCGTCGACACCGGCGTCGTCGGTCACAAAACATACCTTGAGCCCGGTAGCGGCGGCTGTGGTGGTGGTCCCGGCACCGTCACCGCAAGCGGCGATCACCAGGGCCAGCGCGCCAAGCAGCGCAAGGGCTTTTATATTGCGTTTCACGCGTTGTTCCTCCATAGAACAGTGTTTCTGTCGGCGGAGCCATCCGCCGGTCGGGACCACGATAGTGAGGTCCACATCGCTACACCGTCCCGGACGGGACCTGATCCGGTTTCACCAGATATATCCAGGGGATCGACACCACGGCCACGATTCCCTTGATCACCACGTTGGCCAGGAAGATCGCCACCGCCACCCCTGGATCGAATACCCCGGCGAGCGTCGCCAGACCAACGAAGATCGCCGAGTCGATGGGTATCGCCACTGCATTGGATGCGAGTACCCGCCCCCATTGATGACGTTCCCCGAAACGTCTGACCCACAGGGTGTATGCCTCGGTATCGATCAGCTGGGCCACTACCTCGGCGACGATCGAGGCGACCACGATCTCCCAGACTGGCGCCAGTACCCGACCGAACTCGACCTGAGGGCCGGTGGTCGGGTCAGCGGGCAACTCGGCGACCAACCAGAAGAAGCCGGCCATGACCAGGTTCACGATGGCAGCGAGGACGATGAGGATCCGGGCGACTCTGGCTCCCCCGGCCTTGTGGACCAGGTCACGCAGGGTGAAGGTGAACGGGTAGATCAGTGTCCCGGCATCGACGGCATGACCCCAAACAGTCACCACCCGGAGACTTCCGATGTCGGAGAGCATCTGGGCCGCCACATACAGCCCGGCGAGGATGACGAGGGTGCGGACCGGTTTGGGCACCGCTTACCCGGGTGGGAGGACCCTGCCTATTCCTGGCCGGCGAGGGCCACCGACGGCTCCTCCTTGGGCGTGATGCCCTCGAAGGTGAGCTCGTCGTTTTCGGTGTCGAGTCCGACGAGGATGGTGACACCGGCCTTGAATTCGCCGAGGAGGACACGTTCTGAGAGCGGATCCTCGAGGAGACGCTGGATGGCACGACGCAGCGGCCTGGCACCGAGCTCCGGGTCGTATCCCTTCGAACCCAGGTACTCCTTGGCCTCGTCGGTGAGGACCAGGTCGAGGTGCTGGGCCTTCAACTGCTCCTGGACCCTGACCAGCATGAGATCGACGATCTCCTTGAGCTCGTCCATGGTGAGCTCGTGGAACACGATGATCTCATCGAGACGGTTGAGGAACTCAGGTCGGAAGTGCTTCTTCAGCTCCTCGGTCACCCTCTCCTTCATGTAGTCGTAGGAGACTTCCTGATCCTCCTTACGGAATCCAACCGCCTTCTTGTGGAGGTCACGGGTACCCAGGTTGGAGGTCATGATGATGACCGTGTTCTTGAAGTCGACGGTGCGACCCTGCGCATCGGTGAGACGCCCCTCTTCGAGGATCTGGAGGAGGGTGTTGAACACATCCGGATGAGCCTTCTCGATCTCGTCGAACAGGACTACTGAGAAGGGCTTGCGACGCACCGCTTCGGTGAGCTGGCCACCCTCGTCGTAACCGACATACCCGGGCGGGGAGCCAACGAGACGGCTGACGGTGTGCTTCTCCATGTATTCGGACATGTCGAGCTGGATCAGTGCGTCCTCCTGGCCGAAGAGGAATTCGGCGAGGGCCTTGGCGGTCTCGGTCTTACCGACACCGGACGGACCGAGGAAGATGAACGAACCGGACGGACGCCGTGGGTCCTTCAGGCCGGCACGGGTACGGCGGATCGCCTTTGACACTGCGTTGATCGCATCGTGCTGTCCGATGATCCGACGGTGAAGCTCGTCCTCCATGGAGACAAGTCGGGCCGTCTCCTCCTCTGTGAGGCGGTGGACGGGAATCCCGGTCCACTGTGCAAGAACCTCGGCGATCTCCTCTTCTCCGATGACCCAGCTGGTCTCACCGGACAGGGCCTCGAGGGCGGCACGTTCGCTGAGCAGACTCCGCTCCTCGTCGCGCAGTGCGATGGCACGCTCGTAGTTCTCGCCACCGATGGCATCTGCCTTGTCCCGACGCACCGCACCGAGGCGGCTGTCGACCCGGGCGATCTCGGGATCGTCGCTGGTCCGATAGATACGCATCCGGCTACCGGCCTCGTCGATGAGGTCGATGGCCTTGTCGGGAAGGAAACGATCGGCGATGTATCGGTCGGCGAGATTGGCCGCGGACACGATCGCCTGCTCGGTGAATCGGACCGAGTGGTGCTCCTCGTACCGATCCTTGAGACCCATCAGGATGTCGATGGTGTCGGTCAGTGACGGCTCGTCGACCTGGACCGGCTGGAAACGACGCTCCAATGCCGAGTCCTTCTCCAGGTACTTGCGGTACTCCTCGAGGGTGGTGGCACCGATGGTCTGCAGTTCGCCACGGGCGAGCATCGGCTTGAGGATGGAGGCGGCATCGATGGCGCCTTCGGCGGCACCGGCACCCACCAGGGTGTGGATCTCGTCGATGAAGAGGATGGCGTGCTCGCGCTTCTCGAGCGCCTCGAGCACCTGCTTGACGCGCTCCTCGAAGTCGCCGCGGTAGCGCGTGCCGGCGACGAGCGCGCCGAGGTCGAGCGCGAAGACGCGCGCGTCCTCGAGCGACTCCGGCACCTCGCCCTGGTGGATGCGGAGCGCGAGGCCCTCGGCGAGGGCGGTCTTGCCGACGCCGGGATCGCCCACGAGCAGCGGGTTGTTCTTGCGCCGCCGGCTGAGCACCTGGATCATGCGCTCCAGTTCCAGCTCGCGCCCGATGAGCGGGTCGATCTGCCCCCGCGCCGCGCGCGCGACGAGATCGGTGGCGTAGGCCTCCAGCGGCTCGCGCTGGGCCGGCCCTTCGCCCTCCCGGCCGGGCATGACCCGCGCCTCGTCGCCGCCGTGCGAGATGGCGCGCAGGAGTGCCAGGCGATCGAGCCCCTGCTTGCGCAGGAAGTAGGCGGCGTGGCTGTCCTCTTCCTGCAGGAGGAAGGCGAGGAGCGAGCTCGTCTCGACCTGCTCGGCGCTGGACGA
>CAYNSP010000145.1:0-3280 GCA_964400035.1 uncultured Acidimicrobiaceae bacterium
AACTCTGGGAGTACTACAAGGAGGTCCAGGCCGAGCGCACGCCCAACGATCCGCCGGAGAGCTTCGAGCGGACGGTGGCTGATTGGCGCGTCCAGCTCCCCGAATTCGAGGTGAAGCGTTGGATCCTCAGACAGGACAGTGTGATCGAGGCCGTATCGGTGGTGTACATCGGGTTTGCCGAGAATCTTGAAGAAGGTTTCGCCCGGATCCACGTCACAGCTCCCCGTCGTGGCACCGGTCATGCCCGGCGACTTGCCCCGACCATCTTCAACTGGCTCGAGGATCACGGTCGGAAGAGGCTGACCACATCCGTGGTTGAGGGAGGTCAATTCGATCCGTTCCTCACCCGGCTCGGCCTGAAGGAGGCATATCACGATCAGCAGAGCCGGCTTAGTCTCGCAGCGCTGGACCGCGACCTGATCCGGTCGTGGATCGGGCGTGCTCGGGAACGGGCCACCGACTACGAGTTGGTTGAACTCGAGTCACCCATCCCCGACGATGATCTCGTCCGGTACTGCGACATCCTGTTCCAGATGAACACCGCCCCAAAGGAGGACCTGGAGAGAGACGACGAGACGATGACCCCCGAGCGGTGGCGAAACGTCGAGCAGGGGAACGTTGATGCTGGGTACCAGTTCCACACCCTCGTTGCCGTACATCGTCCGACAGGGCAATTCGTGGGATCGACCACGGTGACCGCAGACCTTCTCGACCCCCAGCAGGGATGGCAGTGGGAAACGGTGGTACACCCCGATCATCGTCAGAGGGGCCTCGGACGGTGGATGAAGGCGGCCATGATCGACATTGTCGAAGCTGCCCACCCCGAGATGACTCGGATCGACACCACTAACTCGGTGACCAACGACGCCATGTTGGGCATCAACCTGGCTATGGGTTTCAGGCCGATCAGTCGTGAGGTCATCTGGCAGGGCGACCTGGCAACCGCTAGAGAACGGTGGGGCGTATGAAGCTCGAAACGTTCGATCCGCACCTTGCGTCCGAGGACGTCTTGAAGGGTGTCCACGAGGTGATCTCAGTGATCGAGGCCGAGAACCTGCCAGACGATCCACCGATGACATACGAAACCCGGCGGGTTCGTTTCCTTGCTCCTCTTCCTGCACACAACCAGCTATTTCGCTGGTTGGGGACCGAGGATGATCAGATCGTGGCGTCATCGTGGGCCCTGCGATGGCCTGAAGAGGACCCCGACAACAGCCTGATCTCGGTGATGGTCCTGCCTGAGCATCGGCGCCGTGGCATTGGCAAGAGCATGTTGAAGGAGGCTCTGGGCACTGTTGCCGACGCAGGCAGTCGTCGGGTCATCATCGATTGTGTCGCTGGCCGCCCGTGGGAGCCCGCCCTCGGACGACTCGGCATGGAGTGTGTCCTCAATGACAAACAGAGTCGTCTGTACCTGGCCGAGGTCGACTGGGATCTGATGGACGAATGGATCTCCCGAGCCGAGGAGAGGGCATCCGACTACGAGTTGATCACATTCACCAGTCCGATACCGGATGAATACATGGAGCGGTTCTGCGCAGTCTCCAACGTGATGAACACCGCACCGCTGGAAGGGTTGGAGATCAACGACCGGGTGATGACCCCTGAAAAGATGCGGTCGATCGAGGAGATGATGGCCGGGCGCGGCGACACCGCCCTGATCTGTGTTGCCGTCCACCGACCGACGGGGGAGTTCGCCGGTTTCACCGACGTGGTGGTTAACGCCAATCGACCGGAAAAGGTGGGCCAGAACGACACCGCTGTCGATCCCGCCCACCGGAATAAGGGTCTCGGGCGTTGGCTCAAAGCAACCATGGTGAAGTGGATCGCAGCTGACTATCCGAAGGCCCGATGGATCGACACCAACAATGTCGAGTCCAATGCCCCGATGCTCGGGATCAACGTGGCCATGGGGTTCAAGCCGGTCCTCCTCACCAACGCATGGCAGGGGGACATCGACACGGTGCGGGCCGGGCTCACGTAGCCTCAGGCTCATGATTGTCGACGTCGCCTCGGGTTTACCGATCGAGGACATTGGTGCCCGCTTACGGGGCGAGGCACGGTCGAAGAGCGGCCGACCATGGGTGATGTCCAACTTCGTCACCTCGATCGACGGTGTCGTCGAGGTCGGTGGTGGCTCGACTCCGTTGAGCGACGATGACGATCGAACCCTGTTCCACGCCATACGGGGGCTGGCCGACACCATCCTGGTGGGAGCGGGGACGGTCAGGGCGGAGAACTACCGACCGGCCAGAGGTCTAGTTATCGTTTCGGGGAGCCTCAACCTCGACCGGGAGGCCCGGGTCTTCTCCGATCCGGAGCGTCGACCCACGATTCTGACCCTCGAGGATGCCGCCGAGGATCGGGGACTGGCCGGGGTGGCTGAAATCATCAGATACCCCGAGCTTGATGGGCACACCATCATCGGGCACCTTGGGGCGTCCGGAATCGTGCTGTGCGAGGGAGGCCCCCGCCTTCACGGAACACTCGCCGGAGCAGGGCTCGTCGACGAGATCAACTGGACCGTTTCTCCGATCCTCGTCGGGGGCGACGCATCACGGATGGTGAACTCACAAGAGTTCGACCCCCTCCTGGATTACACCCTCGACCGGATCTGGAGGGGGGATCGGAGCCTTTTCCTCCGTTATGTGAGGTAGCGCCCCGTTACAACAGGTCTACGAGATCGATCTCGCAGGATGGGTGGCGCAACTTAGCCAGACCCCGGCATTCGATCTGACGGACTCGCTCCCGGGTCGAGTTGATCACTTTTCCCACATCCGAGAGCGTCCACGGTTCGTCACCGTCGAGACCGAACCGGAGCCAGAGGACCTGTCGTTCCTCCTCATCGAGATGGCTCATCGCTTTGATCAGCCGGTCGCGTCGCCAGGCCGAAGCGGCCCGTGCCTCGGGGTCAACCGCCGACTGATCATGGACGAAGTCCTGCAGTGATACATCCCCATCGTCACCCACGGGCCGGTCCAGCGAGACCGTCTCATCCGGAGCCTCCAAGGCGGCGAGGACGCGCTCCCGATCTAGGCCCGACGCCTCGGAGATCTCCTCGAGCGTCGGTGCCCGGTGGTACTGGTCGTAAAGGCTCTGACGGGTGTCCCTGACGGTGCGAACCACATCGACCATGTGCACCGGCAAGCGGATAGTCCGACCGTTGTTCCCCAGACCCCTGGTGATCGCCTGCCGGATCCACCAGGTGGCATAGGTCGAGAACTTGAAGCCCTTCCGCCAGTCGAATTTCTCCACCGCCCGGATCAGACCCAGGTTGCCC
>CAYNSP010000146.1:0-3276 GCA_964400035.1 uncultured Acidimicrobiaceae bacterium
GAGACCTTCGCTGCCAGCAACCCGAACATTCACTGGACCATCATCGACTATGCGTCGGTGGGGGCCCATGTGACCGGGCTTGAGTATCAGACCGATGAGGCAGCCTTCGCCGCCGGCTATCTGGCTGCTGGTGTGACCAAGACCGGGAAGGTCGCCACGTACGGTGGTGTCAATATTCCGACCGTCTCGATCTTCATGGATGGGTTCGCACGTGGTGTTGCCCATTACAACGAGGTCAAGGGAACGAATGTCGAAGTCCTGGGTTGGTACGTTGCCGCTCAGGACGGGACCTTCACCGGTGTCTTCAACCCGGCCGATCCGGTAGTCCGTTCGACCTGTGAGAGCCAGCTCGACGAGGGTGCGGACATCATCCTCCCCGTCGGTGGCGCCATCAACCTGCCTTGTGGCACCGCCATCCAGGACAGGAACATCGACGGTGCTCTGATCGGGGTGGACGCCGATGCTTACGAGGCCATGCCTGCCGAGTACAAGGACCTCTGGTTGGTCACGGTTCTCAAGGGAATCGCCATCCAGGTGAAGCGCTCGATCGAGGCCCATCACGCTGGCAACCCCACCGGTGGCACCAGCCTGGTCGGAAATCTCGAGAACGACGCTGTCGGCCTCTCCCCGTTCCATTCGTGGGAAGATCGGGTCTCGGACGAGCTTGCCGCCGAGGTCCAGCAGATCCTTGCTGACATCAAGAGCGGTGAGATCACCTGGACCAAGTTCCAGGTCGGAGCCGGTTGATCGACAACCAAGCTACGTAATCAGAGGAGCCTCCGAACGGAGGCTCCTCTTTTATATAGTGCTGCTGGCATTCGCGCGGAAGGGACCGGGTCTGTGGCTCTGGAGATGAAGGGAATCACCAAGAGGTTCTCGACCGTCGTCGCCAATGACGATGTCACGATGTCGGTGGAACCCGGTGAGATCGTTGCCCTCCTCGGCGAGAACGGCGCCGGAAAATCCACCCTGATGAATGTGGTCTTCGGTCTTACCATCCCCGACGCCGGAGAGGTGGTCGTCGATGGAACCTCCCTCCCTATGGGTGATCCGACCGCATCCATCCAGGCCGGTATCGGGATGGTCCACCAGCACTTCATGCTGGTCCCCGTCTTCACCGTCGGTGAGAACGTGGTCCTCGGCATCGAGCCAACCAAAGGACTGAGCCGCCTGGACATGAAGACCATAAGGGAGATGGTTACCGAGGTTTCCGACCGTTACCGACTCGAGGTCGACCCCGACGCCATGATCGAGGAGCTTCCGGTCGGGGTCCAGCAAAGGGTTGAGATCATCAAGGTGCTGGTCCGCAATGCCCGCTACATCATCTTTGACGAGCCCACTTCGGTCCTTACGCCCCAGGAGGTCGAGGAGTTCTTTGGGATCGTCAGGGAGATGAAGCGCGACGGCAAAGGGGTCATTTTCATCAGCCACAAGCTGAAGGAAGTGCTTGAGATCGCCGACCGGATCGTCGTGCTGCGTGACGGCCGGGCCGTCGGAGAGACTCCGGGAAAGGCTGCCACTGCCGAACAACTCGCCGAGATGATGGTCGGGCGACCGGTGTCCTTGACCGTCGACAAAGATCCGGCCGCACCGGGTGATGTGACTCTCTCGGTCGAGAACCTGGTCGCTCTTGACGACCGTGGTCATCGGGTCGTCGATGGGGTCTCATTCGAGGTGCGCGCCGGTGAGATCGTCGGTCTGGCCGGTGTGCAGGGCAACGGTCAATCGGAGCTGGTCGAATGCATAACCGGGATGCGCCGAGCCCTTGCCGGTCAGGTGGTGCTGGACGGGCTCGATGCGACTTCCTGGCGTCCCCGGGCGTTCCACCGCGCCGGGGTGGCCCACATCCCTGAAGACCGTCAGGAGAGCGGTCTGGTCCTCAACTTCACAGTCGTGGAGAACCTGGTACTCGATTCCTATTACCAGGAGCCGTATTCGAAGGGCATCCGGATGGACTGGGATGCGGCGACCGAGGCGGCGGCGCGGCTTGTCGAGGAGTATGACGTCAAGGTTTCGAGACTCGACGCACCGGTTTCGACCCTATCCGGGGGTAACCAGCAAAAGGTGATCGTCGCCAGGGAGTTCGATCGGGATGTGAAGCTGGTGGTGGCCTCACAACCGACCCGCGGCGTCGATGTCGGGTCGGTCGAGTACATCCATGCCCGGATCGTGGAGCAGCGGGACAGCGGGGCCGCTGTCTTGATCCACTCGTCCGAACTCGATGAGATCATGGCCCTCTCCGATCGGGTCCTGGTGATGTACCGGGGCCGCATCGTGGCCGAGTTCGATCCGGCCGCAACCACCAGCACTGAAGTCGGGTTGGCCATGTTGGGATCGGGTGAGGCCAATGGTTGACGGAACCAACTTCGGATCGAATTCGGCGCCCCCGGTCGAAAACCCATCAGGACCGTTGCGTCGGATGACGGGCGTCGACGCTTCCACCCGTCAGGCAATCCTGATACCGATCTTCTCCCTGATCCTGGCGCTCCTGGTGGGTGCGGTCATCATCATGGCCACCGACCTCGAAGCGTGGCGGATGTTCTCCGATAATCCGGGACGGGCCCTGGGCCATATGCTCTCAGGAGTCTGGGGGGCATACAAAGCACTCTTCACCGGGGCCTTCGGGTCGGTCCGGGCTATCTCGGAGACCCTGTTCACCGCTACCCCGTTGATCCTGGCCGGTCTCGCCGTCGCGGTCGGATTTCGCGCCGGTTTGTTCAACATCGGGGGTCGGGGCCAGATGTTTGTCGGTGGGCTTTTCGCCCTCTGGGTGGGACTCCATGTCTCCCTTCCGTGGTACCTGCATCTCCCCCTTGCCCTGGTCGCCTCGATAGTCGGTGGCGGTTTGTGGGGTGGCCTGGCCGGGTTCCTCAAGGCCCGTACCGGCGCCCACGAGGTGATCACCACGATCATGCTCAACTTCGTGGCCGCTCTGTTCACCCTCTACATACTCAAGACTCCGGTCTTCCAGCCACCTGGGTCCAATCTCCCCCAATCGGCACCGATCCCGCCCTCGGCACGGTTGCCCACACTTTTCGGTGATCAGTACCGGGTCAACATCGGTCTGTTTCTCGCACTGGCTGCGGTGGTCTTTGTGTACTGGCTGCTCTTCAAGTCGACGATCGGATTCGAATTCCGGTCCACCGGGTTCTCCCCGAGTGCGAGTGCCTACGCCGGCATGAACATCTCCTTCCTGTATGCGGCGGTCATGTTCGTTTCTGGCGGTCTGGCAGGTCTGGCCGGTGCCACCATGACCCTCGGACTCCCGCCCTATAC
>CAYNSP010000147.1:0-3201 GCA_964400035.1 uncultured Acidimicrobiaceae bacterium
TTCCGCCCCGAGGTGGGCGGGACACTGCAGGAGTGGCTGGCGCAGGCCAACTGGTTGGTCGAGGAGGGGGAATGGTGGCGGATCTTCACCCCGGTGCTCCTTCATGCAAGTTTGATGCACATCCTGTTCAACATGTGGGCACTCTGGGTGCTCGGGCCCCAGATCGAGAGGGGGGTAGGCACGCTCCCCTATGTCGGTCTGTTCCTGGCATCCGCCGGATGGGGTGGCGTCTTGTTCTACCAGCTCGGTGATATCGGGGCGGTCGCAGTCGGCGCCTCGGGTGCAATCTTCGGACTCTTCGGGATCTGGTTCAACTGGGCGATACGCCGCAGGCACACCATGTATGGCCGGGCAATGCTCCAACAGATCGGATTCCTTCTGCTGATCAATGCCGCCATCCCGTTCATGATCCGGGGCATTGCCTGGGAGGCACACCTCGGTGGATTCATCGCCGGGTTCGTCATCGGTGAGGTCTGGTCCCGGATCAAAGGTCCGAGAGCGGCCGACCTGAGGGCCGCCTTCGCCTTCGCCATGGCGGCCGTTGCCGGTCTGATGGTCTTCATCTGACCATCGGTTTTCGCGCTGTGGTCGGTCCTTGGTGCTGGTGGTAGTGTCGGGAACTACACACTTGTAACTCCCAGCACCGTGTCATTCGCTCATCTCCACCTCCATACCGAGTACTCCCTCCTCGATGGTGCTGCCCGGATCAAGGATGTGGTGGCGGCCGCCGCCGCCGACGGACAACCCGCCATCGCCATCACCGATCACGGCAACCTCTATGGGGCGATCGAGTTCATCAAGACCGCCAAGGACAACGGGATCAAGCCGATCGTCGGGATCGAGGCCTACTTCACCGACGGTTCCAGATTCGATCGACCTCCCGCATCGCAGAACCGCAGGTACCACAACATCCTCCTCGCCGAGAACGAGGTCGGGTACCGGAACCTCCTCCAGATCTCATCGAAGGCCTTCACCGAGGGTTACTACTACAAGCCAAGGGTCGACTTCGATCTGCTCGCCGAACACTCCGAAGGGATCATCGTCACCTCCGGTTGTCTCGGAGGCCTCGTCCCACAGCTTCTGGCACCGGACACCGCCACCGAAGAGGGGAACAAGGGTGGTGAGCGTGACTTCGATGCAGCGGTGGCGGCGGCTGCCCGATTCCAGGACATCGTGGGAAAGGACGACTTCTTCATCGAGATCCAGGACCACGGGATCGAGGCGCAACGTCGGATCATGCCCGACCTCATCGAGATCTCGAAGAAGATTGGCGCACCCCTGCTCGCCACCAACGACTCGCACTACACCCGTCGTGAGGAGGCCGAGGCCCAGGACATCCTCCTCTGTATTCAGACGGGTGCTTTGAGAAACGAGCCCGGGCGTCTCAAGTTCGACGGCTCTGAGTTCTATCTGAAGACCGCCGACGAGATGCGGTCGATCTTCCCCGACGCCGACTATCCGGGTGCCTGTGACAACACCCTGTGGATCGCCGAACGGGTGAATGTCGACGTCGAGTTGGGTCGGATCCTCCTGCCCCAGTTCCCGGTGCCCTCAGGGGAGACCGAGGTCACCTATCTGCGTCGACTCGTCGAGGCGGGTGTTCGGGAGCGTTACGGCGCCGACCCCGCACCCGAAGTGTGGGAGCGGGTCGAGTACGAGTTGAAGGTGATCGAGGAGATGGGTTTCCCCGCCTACTTCCTCATCGTATGGGACCTGATCCGCCACGCCCGGGAGAATGGGATCCGGGTCGGGCCGGGCCGGGGGTCGGCGGCGGGTTCGATCGTTTCCTACTGCCTCAGGATCACCGACCTCGATCCGATTGCATACGGGCTGATCTTCGAACGATTCCTCAACCCGGGCCGAAAGCAGATGCCCGACATCGACGTGGACTTCGACGAGCGGTACCGCTCCGAAATGATCCAGTATGCCGCCGAGAAGTACGGGTCCGACCGGGTCGCCCAGATCATCACCTACTCGACGATCAAGGGGAAGCAGGCTGTTCGCGACGCTGCCCGGGTCCTCGGTCATCCGTATTCGCTGGGTGACCGGATCGCCAAGGCGATGCCACCGGCCATCCTCGGGCGCGACCCGACCATCGACCAGGTCCTCAATCCGCCACCCCGCAAGACCACCGATGTCGAAGACGAGGACATCACCTACTGGCGTGACTGGTATGCCAATGCCCAGGGATTGAGGGAGTTGTACGAGGCGGACCCGGGGGTCAAGGAGGTCGTCGATGCCGCCCGGGGTCTCGAGGGTCTGCGTCGTCAGGACTCGATCCACGCCGCTGCGGTGGTGATCGCCCCCGAACCGTTGACCAACATCGTCCCGATCCAGCGTAAAGGGGAGGGTGCCGAGGTCGTCACCCAGTTCGAGATGCACGCCGTCGAGGAGCTGGGGTTGCTCAAGATGGACTTCCTCGGGCTCCGCAACCTCTCCATCATCGAGCGTTGCCTCGACCTGGTCGAAGGCTCCACCGGGGTCCGTCCCGACATCGACAACGTCCCCCTCGATGACGAGAAGACCTTCCGGCTTCTCAACAGTGGCAACACCATCGGCGTCTTCCAGATGGAAGGCACCGCGATGCGTGCCCTGATCAAGGCCCTCGGACCGGACAAGTTCGACGATGTCATCGCCCTGGTCGCCCTCTTCCGCCCGGGTGCCATGGGGGCCAACATGCACTATCTGTACGCCGACCGGAAGAATGGTCGTGCCCCCATCGAGCCGATCCACCCGGTGCTTGCCCCGCTCCTGGAGGACACCTATCAGATCATGGTGTATCAGGAGCAGGTGCTGATGGTGGCCCGGGAGATGGCCGGATACTCGTTTGCCGAGGCGGAGGCGTTCCGCAAGGCGATGGGGAAGAAGGACATCGCGGTGATGAAGGCGGAGGAGGAGCGGTTCGTCAAGGGCTGCATCTCCCAGGGTCACCCCGAGGAGCTGGGACTTGAGCTGTACCGGCTGATCCGTCCCTTCTCCGGATACGGGTTCAACAAGAGCCATGCTGCCGCCTACGGCCTCGTCGCCTACCAGACCGCCTACCTGAAGGCCCATTACCCGGCCGAGTTCCTCGCTGCCACCCTCACCGCCACCAAGAGGGACAAGGAGCGGACCGCGGTCTACCTGAGCGAATGTCGTCAGATGGGGATCGAGGTGATGGTCCCCGATGTCAACGAGTCCGACGTCGACTTCACCGTCCGC
>CAYNSP010000148.1:0-3196 GCA_964400035.1 uncultured Acidimicrobiaceae bacterium
CTGGCCTCTAGTGCGGGGTGGGAGCTCATCGGGTCGAAATCGTAGGGGGTGCCCGGGGCGTCGGCGCAGGTGTGCGAGTATGTTCAGCGTGAGAGAGAGCGGAGAAGCATGAAGAAGAACACACTCCTTGGTGTCATCGCAGCGGTGGCCGTGATTTTCGGTGCTGCCCTCGCAGTGGCACCGCAAGGTGTCCTGTCCTGGTTCGGGGCCGAAACAGACGAGGCAGGAGAGTTCGTCGCCCGGATGCTCGGTGCGTCCCTGATCGGCAAGGCGGTGATCTTCTACTCCATCCGAAACCTGGCACCCTCTGTCGCCAAGAGCGGCGCTTATTGGGGCGGCCTGGTCACTGTCATCCTGTTCACCATCTTCAGCGTGGCCGCGGTCAACGATGACGTGCTGGGAGCGGTGGGGTGGACCGTGGTCGGATTGGGTTTCGTCCTGATTCTGGCGTTTGCGTATCTGCTCTTCGGTCCTGCCGAGATGAGCCAAATCTCCGAGGAGCCCGAAACCTACTGAGCGGTGCGGCTTTGCCCGCTGAAGCCTTCACCGAAGGTGTCTGACCAGACCACCGTCGTCATCAGCCACACTGCGGCGAGGAGAAGCAAGATCGGGAACGATCTGGCGACCCACGGGTAGGTTTCGGGACTGTTCCCCAGCCATCCACCGAGAAGAGCCCCCAGCGGGAGGGTGGCCCAGGAGATGGCCCGGCTGGCAGTGATCACCCGGCCCAGCATCGCCTCCGATGAGTAGTGCTGTCGGATGGTGGCAAGCGGGACGTTGACCACCGAGATTCCGATCGGCCATCCGATCTGAAGGGCGACCACCAGGACGCCATAGCTGCTGAACATGACCGCAAGCAGCCCGGCGCCCATGACCAGAAGCCCGAGGATCATGGTTCGGCCCAATCCGACCCGTCTCGTCAGTGCCGGAGCGAAGACAGCTCCGAGGACGCCACCGATGCCCATCACCCCCACCAGGATTCCCTCGGCTGTCTCATTGGGGGCGCCGATCATCTGATAGATCAACACCAGGATGGTGCTCTCGATGAAACCCATCACAAAGTTGGCAACGCCGGCGGCAATCGTGGTGGTGCGGAGGCGGTCCTCAGACCACAGGTAGCGGATTCCGTTGGCCGCATCGGTGAGGAACTTCTGTCGTTCCTCGGAGGGGTCGAGATGGCGGGGGACAGGGCCTACCCAGTGAATCGCAATGGCACCGACCACATACATGACACCGGTCAGGAAGAGCCCCATGGCCGGGGTCCCGAAGGTCGCCAGGAGTGCACCGGCGACGAACGGTCCGATTGAATCGTTGATCTGGATGCTGACGCTGATCAGAGAGTTGGCATCTGCGAGACGATCCTTGCGAACGATCGATGGGACCATCGAGTAGAGGGCCCCGTCGAACATGGTCGACATCGACCCGAGCAGGAACGCGGCGGCGAAGACAGTTCCGATGCCGAAGCTGCCCACGTTGGCGGAGAGCAGGAAGAAGGCGACGGCCCGGATCAGTGCGGTTCCGACCAGAACTCCACGGAGGGCCCAACGGTCGAGAAGAACACCCCCGACGATGCCGATAAGGAAGACCGGTGCGGTTTCCAGGGCGTAGGTGAGCGAGTATTCGAATGTTGCCTGATACCCGGCAGCATCCTGGATGTGCCGGATCAGCTGGGGGATAGCGAGGATGGCGACGCCGGTCCCGAACGCAGCCGCAGATTGACCCAACCAGAGAGCGATGTAGCGAGGCCCGAGCGAGCGGATGACGGTTGGCGGCTTCACTGGCCGTCACCATAACTTCCTGCTGGCAGAGTCCACATGTGTTGTTAGATTCATTCGGGTCACATGATTCGTCCCCAAGACCTTCCCGATCAGATCACAGGTCTCTACGAGCTGTCGAAGGACTACCTGCGTCAGGAGACCGTCGAGCCGGCCAAGGCTCTGGGAAAACACGCCGGCATGGCCTTCGGAGGCGCGCTGGCCCTATCCCTGGGGGGATTCCTCCTCATGTGGGGTGCCTATTTCGCCCTCGCCAACTTCGTGTTTGACGGGGAGTGGGGTCGGGTATGGGCGAAGCTGTTGACCACGCTGCTGGCTGGAATCGCCGCCGGCATCGTCATCTTCCGGATGCAGAAACCCGAAAAGGAAACCGTATGACCATCACCCGTGACGACATCGAAGCCAAGGCCAGGGAGATCTTCGGAGTCATCGATGACACCAAGAGGTCGGTCAAGGACAAGGCCGTCGTCGGTGCCATCATCGTCGCCGGTGTGGTTGCCGCTGCCTTCATCATCGGGCGCCGGCGTGGCGGCCGGAATAAGACCATCGTCGAGGTCTACAGGGTCTGAACCCCAAAACTCGGGCGGAGTCAGCGCCGCTTCTTGGACTTCTTGGGTTTCTTCGGTTTGACGATCTCCAAGCGGGGAGCCGACTCGTCCTTGTTGTGGATCACCAGGGCCGCGCCTTCGGGGATCTCGCGTCGGTAGATCAACTCGCGGCGCTGCTGGGTGCGGCGGAGATAGGACAGCCCGAGCAGGGCCAGCCCGATATAGACATCCCGGGAGTCGCTCCGACCCACCCCCTGGGCGAGTTTCATCCGTCCCGCCATACCGGGACTGGTCGTACCCCACGCCATGCGGATGATTCTGTCAATGAGACGGGCCATGCTCTACCGTTTGTCTACCTTTCGCCCAGAACCTTATAGAAGAAACTATGCAGAACAAGAAAGTCGTTCAGGCGGTCGTCTGGATCGTTGTCATCGGAATGATTCTCGGGTTGGTCGCAACCGTCGTCGGGCTGTTCTGATGCGCCTCGCCGAAGGCGAGCCAGCCCTTCTCATCGACAGTAAAGATCGGCATTTCCTCCTCAAGCTGGAGTCGGGCCGTGTCTTCCAGTTTCACAACGGGGCGATACCCCACGACCGGTTGATCGGGTCCGAAGACGGAAGCTGGGTCGAAACCGACACCGGGGCGACCATGCTCCTGATCCGTCCCCGACTCGCTGACTTCATCCTCAAGATGAAGCGGGGCGCCCAGGTGGTGTACCCGAAGGACCTCGGTCCGATCCTGATCTACTCCGACATCGGACCGGGGATGACGGTGGTCGAGGCCGGTACCGGTTCGGGTGCGGTGACCCTGGCCCTGGCCCGAGCAGTCGGGGAGACCGGGAGAGTGGTGACCGTGGAACGCCGACCCGATCAT
>CAYNSP010000149.1:0-3164 GCA_964400035.1 uncultured Acidimicrobiaceae bacterium
TCGGCGGGCAGCGAGTTCAGTCGCGAAGCTCCTTGATTCGGGCCGATCTCCCGACCCTGTCACGGAGGTAGTAGAGCTTGGAACGGCGCACGTCACCACGACGGACCACTTCGATCTTCTGGATGATCGGGGCGTGCACCGGGAACACCCGCTCGACCCCGACACCAAAGCTGAGCTTGCGGACGGTGAAAGAGGCACGATTGGCCTCGCCATTGCGGGCGATGACCACACCTTCGAAGACCTGGACCCGCTCACGGCCACCTTCGACCACCCTGACGTGGACCTTTACGGTGTCGCCGGCGCGGAACTCCGGGATGTCATCGCGCACATGCGCGTTCTCTACGGCCTGAAGATCATTCATGGGAAACTCCTGCGAAAAAGGGCGGGGTGAGCCTGTGGCCCCGGCGATCCCGGATTCTATCAGGTCTCAGATTCAGTGCCATCCGACAGCAGATCAGGACGTCTCTCGGCGGTCCGACGCCGTCGTTGTTCCTCACGCCAGGCCTCGATCATCGCGTGGTTCCCGCTGAGCAGGACCTCCGGCACGACCCATCCCCTGAACTCGGCGGGTCGGGTATAGACCGGTTCTTCGAGGAGACCATCCCGAAACGACTCCTTCTCGGTCGATTCCGGGTTCCCCACGACACCCGGGAGGAGGCGGGCGATCCCCTCGATCGCAACCGCTGCGGCCACCTCTCCCCCGGCGAGTACATAGTCGCCGAGACTGACCTCTTCGTCGATGAAGTTGTCGATCACCCTCTGGTCGACCCCTTCGTAACGACCACATACGAAGGTCACCTCAGCGGCCGTCGCCCATCGGTCGAGTGTGTCCTGGGTCATCGGTGTCCCGGAGGGGGTGAACAGGACGCGGTGGGTCCCGGCAAGAGGCTCCAGGGCGGCTGCCAGTGGCTCGACCATCATCACCATCCCCGGGCCACCCCCAAAGGGGGCATCGTCGAGCTGCTGATGACGTCCCAACCCGTACTCCCTCAGGTTGATCAGTTCGACCTGGAGGGCACCGTCCTCGATCGCCCGACCCACGATCGAGATGGTGAGCGGACTCTCGAACCACTCCGGGAACATGGTGACAACGTTGATCTTCACGTTGTCAGGGTAGGAATCCCGACGGGTAGGTGACAGATTCGTGGTGCAACACTTGGCACATGTCCGGCATGGATCTCTCAGGTGAGTGACGCAGAGATCTACGCCGACGTCCGGACCGACCTGATGCGGTATGCGACCGCACTGGTCGGGGTGTCCGATGCTGCCGACGTGGTTTCCTCCGTCGTGACCCGCGTCGTGGCCAGACCGGGTGGTCTGTCCGGTCTCGAGGATCCAAAGCCGTATCTGATGCGGGGAATTCTCAACGAGGCACGGATGCGGCATCGTTCCAGGTCCCGCCAGGAGCGGGTCCTGGCAAGACTCGGTCCGGAGCTTCCGGGGGGCGAGCATGACCATGTCCTGGACCTGGTCATGGATCTGCCCCCACAGCAGCGGGCGGCTGTGTTCCTCACCTACTACGAGCAATACACCGCCCCCGAGATCGCAGAAGTCATGGGTTGTCGACCCGCCACGGTACGGCGATACCTGCATCTGGCGAGAAGGAAGCTAAAGGAGGTTCTCGATGAGTGACCGGATCAAGAACGCGTTCGACGATTTGCTCCACAACATGGAGGAGGCACCGTCGTGGGACCAGGTGACATCGGCAAGGGTGTCTGACACGCCACGTTTCAACCGGGGATTGGCCTTCGCTGGGGGTGTTGCCGGTGTCCTGGTACTGGGGATCGTGGCCTCGATGGTGTTCTCCGGACCGGGCGACGTGACCGGTGACAGTTCGGCAACAGGGGCCCCCTATGTGGAGGAACGGGAGGGGACGATTCTGTTGGTTGCCCGTCAGACGGATGCCGGAGAGGATGCCCTGATCTCGGGTCGGCTGACCATCGGCGTGGGTGGCTGTCTCAGCATCGAAACCGATGGCGCTGAGTACGCCGCGGTCTGGCCATGGGGAAGCACGCTTTCAGCCGACGGTCGATCGATTTCGGTACCCGGCTCCGAGAACCTGGAGGTGGGTTCGCTGATCCACGCCGGTGGTGGCTATCTGACCGCACCGGACTCCGATCCGAGACTGCCCGAGATCCCGACCGCATGCGCGGAGTCGACGCTGGCCATCATCGCTCCGCAATCGGTACGTCCCGACCAGACCACGACCCCGCCAACCACTGTGCCGGGTAGCGGTTGGCCAGACGTGGTCATGAGCGGGTTCCTCCGCCTCCTGGTTGGAAGCTGGGATGGCGGGCCGGGCCACACGGCACTGATCACCGGCGTACTGGACGCCAACGAGCAGGGCTGTATCGGGATCAGGGCTGGTGAAGACTTCAGGGTGGTCGTTTGGCCAGGGGGCACCCGCTTCGGCGATGCCAATCAAGTGGTGGTGCCGGGATCGGACACCTTCAGGCTCGGTGATCAGATCATGGCCGGTGGTGGATACGTCCCTGTCTCCGGTGAGGCTTTCACCAATTGCGGGCTTCCGTCCGGAAGCGACGTCGCAGTAATCGAGTCAGAGGTGCGAACGGGCGATTGAAGTCGCCCCGCGGTGAGGCGAACTCAGCTGAGACGCTCGATGATCATGGCCATGCCCTGACCTCCGCCGACGCACATCGTCTCGAGACCGTAGGTCTTGTCCGCGGTACGGAGGCCGTTGATCAGCGTGCCCATGATCCGGGCGCCGGTCATCCCGAAGGGGTGACCCAGCGCTATCGAGCCGCCATTGACATTGAGACGATCGATGTCGATCCCGAGCTGGTCGACACAGGCCAGAACCTGGGCGGCGAAGGCCTCGTTGATCTCGATGAGATCGACGTCGGAAAGACTCATCCCGGTCTGTGCGAGCACCTTGGTGACCGCGGGGACCGGGCCGATGCCCATGTATTCGGGCTCCACCCCGGCAACAGACGACGCAATGATCCGGGCCAGAGGCGTGAGACCGAGTTCGGCTGCCTTCCGGTCGGACATGACCAGGACCGCGGCCGCCCCATCGTTCAACGGGCATGAGTTGCCCGCGGTGACGGTCCCGTTCTCCTTGAACACGGAGGGCAGCTCGGCAAGCTTCTCCAACGTGGTGTTCGGTCGGGGCCCGTCGTCGGCGGCGACCTCCATGCCCGACG
>CAYNSP010000150.1:0-3162 GCA_964400035.1 uncultured Acidimicrobiaceae bacterium
CTCGGCAACTCCGACTCGACGGCTCCGCTGGTGGGTGCGTCAGGGGCAATAGCGGCGGTTCTCGGCGCTTATGGCGTGCTCTATCCGACCCACAAGGTGGTGACACTGGTTGGCTGGTTCCTGTTCCCGATGCCGGCCGCCCTGTTCCTCGGGATCTGGTTCGTGCTCCAGTTCGGTCTGGGGGGCACGAACGTGGCATGGGAGGCCCACGTCGGAGGGTTCATCTTCGGTCTGATCGTGGCGTTCCTCTTCCGTGGCCCGCTGATGGCCCGTCTCAGTCGGGCCTGGTAGATCCTGAACCGTCAATCGGTGGGGTTGAGCCAGCGGTCGTGCCAATCAAGGATGATCTCGAAACGCTCGAACCGGTGCTTGGGTTTGCCCGACCGGGTCAGCTCGTGACTCTCACCCGGGAAGCGGACCATCTCCGCGGTCACACCGTTCTTCAGTAGAGCGGCGAAATACTGCTCTCCCTGCTCGATCGGGCACCGGTAGTCGTTCTCCGAATGGATCACGAGGGTCGGGGTCTTGACCTTGTGGACGTACGCCATCGGACTCTTCTCCCACCACCGCTCCCAACCATCGGGGTAGTCGGCCCCGGTGTAGTTGCGGGGGAAGTCCGGACCGATGTCAGAGGTTCCGGCGAAACTGGCGAAATTGGTGAGGGCCCGTTCCACAACTGCCGACTTCCACCGGTCTTCGGCGGCGATGGTCCAGGCGGTCATGAATCCACCGTAGGAACCACCCATGATCCCCATCCGTTCCGGGTCCAACCGGGGGAAGCGCTCGAGGGCCTCTTCGACTACCAGTCGGATGTCGGCGAGATCGACCACGCCCCACCCATCACCGACCACCGCCCTTACGAAGTCGAGGCCCCTTCCCGATGAGCCGCGCGGATTGCATGCGACCACGCCGTACCCGGCGCCGACATACGTCTGGAACTCGTCGAAGAACCCGAAACCGTATTGCGATGCCGGGCCTCCATGGATGTTCAGGAGAAGCGGAACCCGATGGTCGCCGTCGGGTAGATACACCCATGTGTCGATCTCGTCGGGGCCGACTCTGAAGTGCACCGGTTCCACCAGGTCGAGGTCCTCTGTGTTCAGGTCGGTTATGGCCGACCCGGTCTCACCGGTACGTGAGTAGACCTCTCCCGGGCTGTCCCAGGTGCTGGAGGTGTAGACCACCCGATCAACGGCGGCATCCGCTCCGCCGACCGAGCGATCTCCATCCACCAGGGTCGTGGTGGTCCCGTCAGGGTCGACCCGGATCAGTCCGGTGCGACCGGAATCCTCCAGGGCGACCATCGCCGAGTCGCCGATCCAGCGGATGAACGGGGGTCCTCCGGCCAATGACGTGCAACTCCGGTCCAGGTGACGGGTGAGGTCGGTCAAGGATCCATCCGACTCGACACGATGGAGGGTGGAGAGGTTCGGATAGTCGGGAACCGGGGCACCCAGCAGGTGGAGGACACCGTCGGGTCGGTAGGAGGCGGCCTGCCACAGACCCCTCGGACCCACCCGGGTCATTTCTCCCGTCTCCACGTTGAGCTCGTACACATCGTTTCCGGGGACAAGTGCCCGACCGGGGTCACGATCGGTTGTGATCACCAAACGGGTGCCGTCCGGTGACCACCCCTGGAGTCCCTCGTCGAAATCTCCCTGCGTGAGACAACGCGGGTCCTCAGAACCGTCCGGGTCGACCAGCCAGACGTGGCGTTTCCGGTCGTCCATCATCCCGATGGTGTCGAAACGGTAGGGGAGTCCGGTGATGCGACGGGGACGCCGCTTCTTCTCGTCATCGTCAGCATCCTCCCAGGCCTCCGTAGGAGTGACAGCGGTGACCGCGATCCGGGATCCATCGGGCGACCACTCCAGCCCCTCCACCCCGTACTTGAAGTCGGAGACGACTTTTGGCTCGCCCCCGTCGACCGGCATCACGGCCACCTGTGCCGGCTTTCCGTCCTCGGGAGATCGGAGGAAGGCGAGGAATCGACCGTCGGGCGCCCATCGTGGAGCCGAGTCGCGGGGACCGGCGGTGAACGGTCGCGCGCCGGAATCGTCTGAGACCCAGATCTGACGTTCATAGCGGTCGTTCTCGGTGTCAGGGCGGCTGACGGTGAATGCTGCCCGTCTCCCGGTCGGATCGAGATGGGGGTCTGATGGGATTCGCAACCTGGATAGATCGTCGGGTTTCAATGTGACTCCTTGGGCTTGGTCGGCCTCCCGCGACAGCCGTTGACGTGGGATATTGTCAGGCGATGGCGAACCTGTCCAAGAGTCAGAGAGATGCACTACCGGACAGAGCGTTTGCCTATGTCGACTCGAGGGGCAATCGACGGCTTCCGATCAACGACGAATCCCATGTCCGCAATGCTCTGTCCCGTTTCAACCAGGTCCGATTCGAGAGCAAACAGGCGCGTGAACGCGCCTTCCAGAGGTTGCTCCGGGCTGCATCCCGATACGGCATCGCTCCGGTCGGATTCGTCGCCCGCGAGCTCAGTCGGGCGCGGATCGACTCCGGACCGTCCCTCCCGGAGGGCCGGGTAGCACTTTTCATTGCCGATCTGGAGGACTCGACCGGACACCTTCATGCGCTCGGCGAACGGGAGTACGGGGCGGTTCTCAAGAAGTTGCGTGGGCTCATCGCCGATCAGGTCACCTCTAATGGCGGCTGCGAGGTGGATGCCCGCGGTGACGACTTCTTCGCCGCCTTCCCGAGGGCGGCGCAGGCCCTGGCAGCTGCCGTCGGGGTTCAGACAACCCTGGCGGAGGTGACCTGGCCCGAAGGGAGAAAGCTGGCCCTCCGGATAGGAATCCATAGCGGGACACCGGCGTTGACCGATACCGGATATGTCGGTTTGGCGGTGCACACAACGGCCAGAGTCTGTCAGGTGGGACATGGGGGTCAGGTCCTCATCACCGGGGAGACCAGGGACGAGTTGGGGAAGGACGCACCCCAACTCAAGCATCTCGGTTCCTATCAGCTTGCAGGCCTCCCCGAAGAGGAGAACCTCTACCAGCTGGTTGTACCGGGACTGAAAGAGAGCTTTCCCGCCCTGCGCTTGTGACGGCTTTCCATCGGTCGCACCTGGCACAATCCGCTCATGGGCTACCTGGGCACCCTCCGTCAAATAGCCGCTGAAACACCGGCGTCCAGGAATCG
>CAYNSP010000151.1:0-1513 GCA_964400035.1 uncultured Acidimicrobiaceae bacterium
GTCGTTCCGGGTGACCAGTGCTTCGAGCGGGACCGAGGCGAGGTCGACGGCATGGGTGTCTTTGAATGCCCCGTTGCGCCGTCCCACGGGTGTGCGTACCGCATCGACGATTACGGCACTTCTCATCTCAAACTCCTTCGTTCCAGATACCCAAGATTAGGTGACCTCGGCCCACTCGGTAAGGTTGGGGCCGGATGACCGACCGTAATGGAGCCAGGTGGCAAAGCGACAGGGCATCAGCTGCATTGGGCATGGTCGTCGAACGGGATGAACCGGGTCACGCGGTGGTCAGCATGGTGGTCCGCGAGGACATGATCAACGGATTCGGTATCACCCACGGAGGACTCGTGTTCACCCTCGCCGACACCGCCTTCGCCATTTCCTGCAATGAGGACGAGCGGATCACGGTCGCCCAGGGCGCCGACATCACCTTCCTCAAATCGACCTTCGCCGGTCAGAAGTTGACCGCCACGGCCGTCCGCAAGGTGAAACAGGGACGATCGGGTCTCTACGACATCACCGTTGTCGACGGGGACGGTGAGGTGGTCGCCGAGATGCGGGGCCGGTCCTTCACTACCGACCGCTCCTGATTCAGTCGGAGAACAGGTCGTCGTATCGGGCGATACGGATGACTTCCTGGGCACCGGCCAGCAACTGCGGGTTGTCGGTGATCAGCGCGTCCGCCTGCAGTTTCGCTACTGCCAAATACTCGGCCGGGACGGGGTCGTCCCAGTCGTTGTCCATTGCGATCTTCCAGGCCACCGCCCGCGTGACCCGATCGTTGAGCAACCTCATCTTGAGTTCGGCAAGACGCTCGAGAAGTTCCCGGCCGTCCCTCGCCTCGATCTCGCCGGCACGGACCAACCGGTAGAGGGCGACGAGCACCTCTGACCTCAGACCCGAAGGTGCCACCAGGGAGTTGCTGGCGTGGACGGTCCGACCCTCGCGGATGAGTCTCAGTGCGGTGGGCGAGTCGATCGCGTAGCGGGTCACCGTGGGAGTCTGGCACGGTGGGCGACGGGGATGCAATAGAGTCCGAAACGGAGGTGACTATGAGCGAGCAAGGTTGGAGAACTTTTCTCGAAGCTGGCCTCGAGGATTGGGTCGTGCTCCATGGTGGGGCCACGGCCGTATTCGAAGCCGGGTCGCTGGTGGATGCGGCATCACTGGCGGTCGCAGTGGCGGGGGTGCCGGGGTTTTCTGGAGTGTTGACCGTCTCGGACAGTCGGCTCAGCGTCAGGCTGACCCGTGACCTCTGGCAACGCGAACCCGAGCACATCGAGCTGGCAAGAGCGGTGTCAGAAGTCGCAAGGTCTCACAATGCGGTGGCCGAACGTGAGACCGTCCGGGAGGTCCAGATAGCCATTGCCGCCAAACCCGAGGAAATCGACCTCCCTTTCTGGAGGGCAGTCCTCGGCTACTCCCCTATGGCAGACGACAATGCGGTTGATCCGCTCGGACACAGCTCGACGGTGTGGATGCAGCCGCTCAACCCGGAGAAGCCCCTACGACA
>CAYNSP010000151.1:1523-3147 GCA_964400035.1 uncultured Acidimicrobiaceae bacterium
CTTGCCGCGGCGCTCGAGGCGGGTGGCCGGATCATCGACGACTCGGAGGCGCCAGCATCGTGGATCCTTGCCGACAAAGCCGGCAACCGGGTGTGTATCGCGGCATGGCCCGACGGAGCCTGAATCCTCTGAACACCTGAGGTTTGGTGGTTGGTGGAGACGATGGTGTCCGGTTTCAGCACATAGGAAACTCATGTCGCGGGTGATAAGAAACCTCGTGGTGGTATCGGGTCATGTCAAAGGCCCGTCTGATCATCACTGCTGTTGTCTTCGAGGGACGTTCCCAGGCCGAGGTTGCCCGGGACTATCCGGTGTCGAAAGGCTGGGTTTCGAAGCTGGTCGCCCGCTATCACGAGGAGGGCGAGGCAGCGTTCGAGCCTCGTTCTCGTCGGCCGCTCACCTCTCCCGGACGCACGCCTGACGATGTTGTCGGCCTGATCGTCGAACTGCGCGAACGGCTCACTTCCGGGGGGTTGGATGCCGGGCCAGAGACGATCGTCTGGCATCTCTTAGAAGACCACGAGATCGTGGTTTCGGCTGCCACGGTGTGGCGGCATCTCAAAACACAAGGCCTGATCGAAGCTCAACCACAGAAACGACCGAAGAGCTCCTATATCCGGGTTCGAAGCCGGCATGCCCAACGAAATGTGGCAGTCCGACTTCACCCACTGGACACTCGCCGACGGCACCGACGTCGAGATCCTGACGTTTCTCGATGACCGCTCCCGATTCGCCCTCTCAGTGACCGCCCACAACCCAATCACCGGCAGGGTCGTCTTAGAGGTGTTCCGTGCCACGATCAGTGTTTACGGGCCTCCAGCATCAACACTCACCGACAACGGCATGGTCTTCACCACCCGATACGCCACCGGAAAAGGCGGCCGCAACGCCTTCGAAACAGAACTAGCCAACCTCGGCATCATCCAAAAGGCAACCGAAACCGGCGAACTCCTCCGCCACCTCACCCTCAACCCCAACCAGCCATACCAGCCCCCAAAACAAGAAAACCCCTGACCCCGTAGGTTCAGAAGTTTCCGATGTCTCGCGACATCACATGGTGGAGACGATGGGACTCGAACCCACGACCCCCGGCTTGCAAAGCCGGTGCTCTTCCAGCTGAGCTACGTCCCCTGGAGATCTGAATTCTACTTTGGTGGACGCCCAACACCCCCGGACGCTCTTCACGTGAGGGGACAACGTGAGCCGGATTCTGTTTACCGGTTTCGTGCTTGAATGCTCGGACTTTGCGCCGAACCGCCCTCCTCGCCATTTCCGTGACCCTCATCGCCGCATGTTCCGGTGATCCTCAGCAACCCGCAACGACCTTGAGCGGGGGTGATGGATCCACATCGACTGCCATCCCTGGCGAAAGTACGACCAGCGCCCCCACAGCAGGGCTGGCTCCGAGTGGTGTGGTCTGGCAGACATTGGAGATCGACCCGGCAACAACCGGAGTCAGTTTTGTTGGAGTCACCGACATCGACGATCAGACCTGGATCTATGGCGGAATGCACGGCGAACCGGTGATCTGGAGTGTTTCGCCCGGCCCGGAACTTCACCGGATCGATCTCACGACCGAGTCGTCAGATGGGATCGCCTCGGTGCGGGGCCTGGTTGGGTCTAA
>CAYNSP010000152.1:0-3107 GCA_964400035.1 uncultured Acidimicrobiaceae bacterium
CGACGAGGTATCCGACAGCCCCCTCACCCGAGTCCCCGAAGGAGAGGACGCAGGTGGGGGAGGCGTGGATCCCCAGCTTGTGCTCGATCGAAACGACCTTGATGTCGTTGCGTTCCCCCGGGTTGCCGTCCTCGTCGAGGATGTACTTGGGGACCAGGAACATGGAAATGCCCCGGGTTCCGGGTGGTGCGTCGGGGGTCCGGGCGATGATCAGGTGGATGATGTTCTCGGTGAGGTCGTGGTCGCCCCAGGTGATGAAGATCTTGGTCCCGAAGATCCGGTAGCTGCCATCGTCCCGGCGTTCTGCCCGGGTGCGGAGCATCCCCAGGTCCGAACCGGCATGGGGTTCGGTGAGGACCATCGTGCCCGCCCATTCTCCGGTGACCATCCTGGGCAGGTACGTCTCCTTCAACTCCTCGGAACCGTGCCGCTCCAGGGCCAGGACTCCGCCATGGGTGAGGAGAGGGCAGAGTGAGAAGGCCATGTTGGCGGTCTTGAACATCTCCTCGATCACCACGCCAACCGTGTAAGGGAAACCTCCACCGCCCCACTCCACCGGGGCGTTGACACCACCCCAGCCGGCCTGGACGTACTTCTTGTAGGCCTCTTTGAACCCTTCGGGGGTGCGGACCTGCCCGTCGGGGCCGAGGACCGATCCTTCGCGATCGCCGATCCGGTCGAGGGGTGAGATCACCTCCTCGAAGAAGCGGGCGGCTTCGTCGAGAACAGAGGACACCGTGGCGGGATCCGCATGCTGGAAACCGTTGAGCTTGGATAGCTGTTCGAGGCTGACGACGTGGTTGAGGGTGAACCTCATATCGTTGAGCGAAGCGACAAAATCTGACATGTCGGGGATGCTACCGACCTACCCGGTCTGGTGTACCTGAGGCCCAAGCCCCATCCCCGGGTAGCCGGTCAGGTGTCGGCCAGGAGTCTGGCGACGATGTCGGGCAGGGTGTCTCCGATCGAAGCGTCGATACGTGCCGCCGCCAGGTAGTCGAGGTCGGTTTCGCCCCGGTTGATGATCACCACCGGCTTTGCCTGCACCGCGGCCTGTTCGACCAGTCCGGCAGCGGGCCACACCGACAGGGTCGACCCCAGGACCAGAACCGAGTCGGACATGGTCAGGAACAGCATTGCCTTGTCCAGTTCGTCGGTGGGCAGGTTCTCCCCGAACATCACCACGTCCGTCTTGATCAGTCCCGAGCACTCCGGACAGTGGGGATCCTCCTCGCCGTCCTCGACCCAGGTGAGGACCGTCTCGGTGGGCCATCGTCTTCCACAATCGAGACAGTGTGAGTCCCGAACGTTGCCGTGAAGTTCGGCGACATTGGCATCGGACAGACCCGACTTGTGATGGAGACCATCGATGTTCTGGGTGATGACCCCGGCCAATCGACCGGCGCGGTAGAGGTCGACCACCGCCATGTGACCACGGTTTGGTTCGACACCGGAGCGGGGACTGCGTCTGCCCCCGAGGACCCCCTCCCTCCACTGACGGATCCTCAAATCCCGATTGGTCAGATAGCGCTGGATGGTGAAGTCTTCGGGATCGACCTTTGTCCAGAGACCGTCGGGACCCCTGAAGTCGGGAAGACCTGACTCGGTGCTGAGCCCGGCGCCGCTGAACACGAGGATTCTTTTCGACCGCGACAGGAAGGCGACGGCATCTTCGATGTGCGGGTCGGGTTCCTGATTCACCAGCTGAGGATATCCTGCACCCATGCCCAGGGACCCGCAGACAACATCGATCGGGGAGGGCCACGAACCGGCCGAACACGGCGGTGCCCTGAAGACGCCCATCTACGACAGCGCCACCTTCGTCTTCGAGAGCGCAGAGGAAGGGAAGCGCTACTTCCAGGTGGTTTATCAGGGTGCTCCGCTGGAACCCGGCGAGAAACTCCCCTACGCATACAGCAGGTTGGATAGTCCGAACCTGAGGGTGGTGGAGAAGCGACTCGCGCTTTGGGAGGAGACCGACGACGCCCTCGTCTTCAACGCGGGCATGGCCGCGGTTTACACGACCTTCGTCTCGTTCCTCAAACCCGGTGATCTGGTCCTCCACTCGAGTCCCATGTACGGGGCGAGTGTCGATGTCCTGAGGAATCTGATGGGTCGGTTCGGGATCATCTCTCGATCATTCGGACCGGATGCCACTGCCGGGGACCTCGAGAACCTCGTCGGTGATGACCGGTTGGCGATGGTCTACGTGGAGACACCCGGTAACCCGACCCTCGACATCTTCGATATCGAAATGGCGGCCTCTGTGGCCAGGAACCACGGAGCCCTCACCGTGATCGACAACACCTTCCTCAGTCCGGTGTTGCAGAAGCCAGCCCGTCAAGGTGCCGACCTGGTGGTGCACTCGGCCACCAAATACCTCGGTGGGCACCATGACCTGACTGCCGGGGTTCTTTGTGGTCGTCAGGATCTGATCGAGACCATTCGACATAACCGCTACCGGATTGGCACCACCGCCCAACCCGGCGCGGCGTCGCTTCTCAGTCGGTCTCTGGAAACCCTCCAGATCAGGGTGGAACGGGCGACCGCATCCGCCACCACCCTGGCCTCGTTCCTCGAGTCGCATCCGGCCGTTGAGACCGTGCGGCATCCCAGCCTCCTCACCCCCGGCACTGCGGCCTTCGACATCTACAAACGCCAATGCCTCGGACCCGGTGCGATGATCTCGTTCGAGGTCAAAGGTGGGGAAGAGGGTGCTTTCCGGTTCCTCAATGCTTTGAGTTTGGTCCGGATCGCGGTGTCGCTCGGTGGCACCGGATCCCTGGCAATGCACCCCTGGTCCACCAGCCACGCCCAGCTCCCACCTGAGGAGAACATGGCGGCGGGGGTAACCCCCGGGCTCATCCGCTTCTCGGTCGGGGTCGAGGCAGTTGAAGACCTGCTCTCCGATCTCGGCGAAGCTATGTCTGAGGTCTGACCCGGCTCCTTCAAGCCCGATTTCTAGGTCGGCGAACCCATTTATTGACCACTCTCCGCGCGGGCATAATGTCGGCCTTGGGGAAAGGTTGCGAGGCACGTGAGAGAGGGAGAGAGGGAACGGCAGTCGATCCGAACCCCCTGATTCATGTGGTTTTCACACTTACCCG
>CAYNSP010000153.1:0-3105 GCA_964400035.1 uncultured Acidimicrobiaceae bacterium
GTGGACGACACGCGGTTCAGTGTGGCTTTGATACCGCATACCCTGGAGCTGACAACACTCGGGTCGTTGCGTCCGGGTGACACCGTCAACCTGGAGACCGACATTCTTGCCAAGTACATACAGAGACTGGTGAACCGATGACCGAGCGTGAAGGCAAGCCGATCCGACTCGATTCGATCGAGCAGGCGATCGCCGAGATCAAACGCGGTCGACCGGTCGTGGTGATCGACGACGAAGACCGGGAGAACGAAGGCGACCTCATCTTCGCTTCTGAACTGGTGACACCCGAGCTTGTCGCCTTCATGGTCCGCTACACCTCGGGCTACATCTGCGTCGCCATAACCGAGGACGAGGCTGACCGGCTCAATCTGCCGCCCATGTCGGTGATCAACCAGGATCGAAGGGGCACCGCCTACACCGTGACTGTCGACGCCAGGGAGGGAGTGACCACAGGGGTGTCGGCTGCTGACCGTGCCCGGACCATCAAGCTCCTCGCCGACCCGGCCACCACCGCCGCCGACCTGAGCCGTCCCGGCCACATCGTCCCCTTGCGTGCCAAGGACGGCGGTGTCTTACGTCGCACCGGTCACACCGAGGCCGCCGTCGACCTTGCCGTCCTCGCCGGATTGGGTCCGTCGGGTGTGGTCTGTGAGATCGTCTCGGAGAGGAACCCGTCGGAGATGGCCCGAGCCGAGGAGCTCCGTGAATTCGCCGACCGTCACGAGCTCACCATGATCTCCATCGCCGACCTGGTGGCGTACCGGAGACGGACCGAGAAGCTTGTCGAGCGGGTGGTCGAGGCGAGACTTCCCACCCGGCACGGCACATTCAGGGCTATCGGTTTCAAGTCTCTGGTAGATGAGCGTCAGCATGTCGCCCTGGTGATGGGTGATATCGGAGATGGCGAAGAGGTCCTGACCAGGGTCCACTCTGAATGTCTGACCGGAGATGTCTTCGGAAGTCTCCGTTGCGACTGTGGCGAGCAACTCGACCTGGCTTTGGCCAATGTCGCCGCGGAAGGTCGTGGAGTCGTTCTCTACATTCGGGGCCATGAGGGCAGGGGAGTGGGGTTGCTCCACAAACTGGCCGCATATGTCCTCCAGGACGAGGGTCTTGACACGGTCGATGCCAACACCCATCTCGGGTTGCCCGTCGACGCCCGCGACTACGGGGTCGGAGCCCAGATCCTCTACGACATCGGTGTTCGCTCGATGCGTCTGATGACCAACAACCCGCGCAAACGCGGAGGGATCGAAGGCTACGGGCTGTCCATCGCCGAACAGATCCCGATCACGGCACCGCCCAACCGGGAGAACGCCGGCTATCTGAGGACCAAGGCCGAGCGCCTCGGACACCTTCTCCCATTGGCCGAAGAAGAATGATCCGGACCATCGACGGCGTGCCTGAGGGAGACGGGCTGCACATCGGGATAGTTGTCGCCTCATGGAACCGGTCGGTAAACGACCGGCTTCTCGACGGGGCGATCGGACGGTGCGAACAACTCGGCGTTTCCCGAACCACGGTGGTCAGGGTCCCGGGAGCACTGGAACTCGCAGTAGCTGCTCGCTCTCTGATCGACATCGGCTGTTCGGCCGTGGTGGCGATCGGAACCATCGTCAAAGGTGACACCGACCACTACGACATCGTCGTCAGAGAGTCGACCTCTTCCCTCTCCAGACTGGCCACCGACACGGGTGTCCCGATCACGAATGCGGTCCTCGCCGTCCACAACATCAAGGACGCCATTGACCGGGCCGGTGAAGGACCATCCAACAAGGGATACGAAGCCGCGGAGGCGGCAGTCTTGACGGTCACCGCCCTCAGACGGCTGGCCGACAGCGACCTTTCCTGAACTCCACAGGGCATCCCGCCCGCCCACAGGCAAGAATGTGCCGGTGAGAGAGCCCCTCCATCCGGTTCCCTGGCGTCAGGTCGGTGTGCCTCTTGTCGTCGGGGCGGTGTTGCTTACCCTCACCGCCAGTCGGTACGGGTTCCACAGGGACGAGCTCTACTTCCTCATGCTCGAACCGGCGTGGGGCTATGTCGATCAGCCTCCACTCACACCGGCTCTGGCACGTGCTGCGGTGTCACTCTTCAACGGGGGTCTCGCAGCTTTGAGGATCCCGGCAACGTTGATGCTGGTGCTTGCCGTGGTATTCGCCGTTTACACCACGCGTGAACTCGGTGGCGGCCGACGCGCCCAGATCCTCTGTGCGTGGGGCCTCACCTTCGCCGCGATCCCGCTGGCGTTCAGTCACACCATGTTGACCGCCACAGTTGACCTTGCGGTCTGGTCGGCGGCGCTTCTCCTCATGACCCGAGCTTTGATCCGTGACCAGCCGCGATGGTGGCTGGCCGTCGGCACCGTCGTCGGGGTCGGGTTGCTCAACAAGCATCTCATCGTCTTGTTGCTCCTATGCGTCCTGATAGGACTGCTCGTGTTCGGACCGAGGGGTGTGCTCAGGTCGGGTTGGCTGTGGGCGGGTGTGGTGTTGGCGCTGGTCATCTCCTTGCCCAACCTCATCTACCAGGCCACCAACGATTGGCCACAGCTGACCATGGCCAGAGCCCTTGCAGATCGCGGTGGTGGGGAGGCGAGGGCACTGCTGATCCCGCTCCAGTTCGTCCTTCTTGGCCCGGGTCTGCTCCCGGTCTTGGCAGCCGGACTTGTCTCATTGCTACGCCGGGCCGAATGGAGGCCGGTGCGAGCCCTGGGGGCTGCCTACCCCCTGATGCTGGTGGTCTGTCTGGTCACGGCAGGGCAGTTCTATTACACCCTTGGGTTGGTGGTGTTCCTCTTCGCCGCCGGATGCGTTTCGCTCGACGGGTGGATGAGACGAACCTCGCGGGTCGCACTCGCCGTTGGGGTGCTTGCCCTCAACATCGTGGTGTCGATTGCCATCGCACTTCCGATCATTCCCCTCGACCGGTTGGGTGCGACCCCGATTCCTGACATCAACCAGGTGACGCGGGATTCGGTCGGGTGGGAGGAATACGTGGAGATCCTCGCCGGGGTCTATGAGTCGCTCCCGGAAGCGGACCGGGCCGTGGCGGTGCTGTACACGTCCAACTATGGAGAAGCCGGTGCGTTGAGCCGGTTTGGCG
>CAYNSP010000154.1:0-3085 GCA_964400035.1 uncultured Acidimicrobiaceae bacterium
CATGCGTCTCGCCCTGGAGACAATGGAGGACGAGGCCCGTCTCCTGGTGACCGCCCGACTCCCCCATCTCGGCCAACTGGGGCTGGACATCCTCGACGCCGATCAATCCGATCAGGTCGGAATCGAGGTACAGCGGGAACGGGTGGAGTCAATGAAACGGATCCTCCGCGACCTGGACGATCCCCTCTCCCGCCGCCTCGAGGCCGTCGCCGACACCCTGGTCAAGACCAGCATCTGGATCATCGGCGGTGATGGTTGGGCCTACGACATCGGTTTCGGAGGTCTCGACCACGTCCTCGCCTCGGGTCGGGACATCAACATCCTGGTCCTCGACACCGAGGTCTACTCCAACACCGGCGGACAGGCTTCAAAGGCAACCCCGCGGGCGGCGGTCGCCAAGTTCGCATCCGGGGGCAAGGCAACCGGAAAGAAGGATCTGGGTCAGATCGCGATGAGCTACGGCAACGTTTACGTGGCCCAGGTGGCGATGGGGGCCAACCAGAACCAGACGGTCCGGGCTTTCACCGAGGCAGAAGCCCACCCCGGTGTCTCCCTGATCCTCGCCTACAGCCCCTGCATCGCACACGGAATCGACATGAGCCAGCAGCTGTCCCACCAGCGGAAGGCGACCGAGTCGGGTTACTGGCCGCTGTACCGATACGACCCGGACCTTGAAGGTGGACCCGGTCTCAGACTCGACTCCCGGGCCCCGTCGATTCGGTTCGCCGACTTCGCCGGGGACGAGGCCCGTTTCTCGATGCTACAACGGGCCAATCCGGAACGGTTCGACGAACTGATGGCGTTGGCTCAGAAGGACATCGACGACCGCTGGCACTTCTACGAGCAGATGGTCGAGGTGGAACGGACCGCTGAGTTCGCCGAGGTCGGCGATGACTGAGGTGGACCTGACGACGGAGTATCTGGGATTCACACTCGCCCAACCGGTGATGCCATCAGCCTCACCGATGACCGGCGACATTGACTCCCTGCATGCGCTGGTCAATGCCGGGGCCCCTGCCGTGGTCCTCCCGTCACTATTCGAGGAGCAGGTCGAGCACGACATCATGGCGGTTCAGGCCGGGCTCGAGTACGGAGCAGGTGCCTTCGCCGAGGCCGCAGACGGGTACTTCCCCGATCTGACCGACTACAACACCGGTCCCGACGAGTACCTGAACCTGGCCCGTCGCGCCGCCGCCGAACTCGGGGTGCCGGTCATCGCCAGTCTCAACGGGGTCTCCGACGGTGGATGGGTGCGGTATGCCCGGACGCTCGCAGATACCGGGATCGATGCGCTGGAGTTGAACATCTACTTCATGGCCACCGATCCTGATGAGACTTCGGCCATGGTGGAGCAACGATGCCTCGACCTGGTGTCGGCGGTGAGACGTGCGCTCGACCTCCCGCTAGCGGTGAAGATCGGCCCCTACTTCTCGGCTCTGACGCAGTTCGCCAGACAGCTCGGCGATGCCGGAGCCGACGCCCTCGTCCTGTTCAATCGCTTCTACCAACCGGACATCGATCTCGAAGCCCTCAAGATCCGCCCCAATCTGAGGCTCTCCACCCCCGATGAGGTCCGGCTCGCCCTCCGGTGGATAGCCGTGCTCAGGGATCAGGTCGATCTCGATCTGGCTGCCACCACCGGAGTGCATACGCACGAAGAGGTGGTCAAGCTGATCCTCGCCGGGGCCGACGTCACCATGATGGCTTCGGCACTGCTCCGCCGGGGTCCCTCGGCCCTCACCGAGACCGTTGAGGCGTTGCGGAGGTGGCTGGAAGAAAAGAACTACGTCTCAGTCCGCCAGGCTCGGGGCAGCTTGAGCCGGGGCAAGGCCCCGGGCGAGTACGAGCGTGCCAATTACATGGAGACGCTCCGCTCATACTCCGCCGATTGGCGGACGTCACACCGTTAACCGGGCCCTGCGGCGTAGGCTCGCGCCCGTGAGGCGCATGCTCCTGACAGTGGTCGTGGTGTTTGCGGTCAGCGCCTGCGGCGACTTCAACCCTCCCGCGACCACCGTGGTCACGACCACTACAACGAGCACCCTCCCGTCGACCCCGACCACAGCTCCCGCCAACGAGACCGTCGAGGTGTACCTGTCGCAGTTCTCCTCGATCGAGCCGGGATGGTCCGAGCTGTTCTTCCCGTATGGTGAGGAAACCGAGTTCCTCGGGATGACCGCCACCGGAGAGTCGATAGTCGGACCCAACTTCGGGACCCAGACCGGAGACGGGATGTGGTGGTTCTTCGACACCGCCCGACTCCGTGTCGCCCGCTATACCGAACAGGGAGTGTTCGTCGACGAGATCCCCATTCCTGAAGCCCTGCTCAATGCCGACGGGGCTTTCGATCACGGTCTGCCTCAGGCTCTGGACAACGGACGGGTCGTCGCAACCGCTCCCCGGGAAGGCTTCACCGCAACTCTCACCTTTTCGGGTAGCAACGTCGTGGGATCCCGGGTGGGAGTCGACGCCGTCTGGGGCACCACGGACGGCACTGCCCTGTTCGGGTTAGCCACCGACGGGTCGATCCTCCGGCTCTCGCCGGGTGATAGTTCGTTCGCACCCACACCCTGGCAAATGGCACGCGATGGAAGCCGGTACCGGGCAACCGTGCAGGCGGATCAGCTCCTCGTCGAACTTCCCGACGCCGGCGTCACCCGCACCATCCGTATGCGGTTGAGCGAACAACCCGAAGTGGCGGTCGCTTTCGAAGTACAGGTGGAGACAGGCGAGGATGGAACCCTGTTCATCCTGGTTTCGGGCCATCCGCTCACCGAGCCCGAACTCGGGGTGGGGGGGCTGCTCACCATCGCCGCGGATGGGACCGTCGGTCGGATCCAGGCAATCCCCGACCTCTACCCGGCCGCCGACCCGGGAAGCCCTGGCCATCTCGGAATCCGTCCCGGGACCTCGTCGCCATGGCTGATGGTGATCGGGGACACCGGCGTCCACATCTACGTCCAGCTCAACTGACCACCACTCTCAGTGGTGGTCAGAAATTAGTGAGGGCGGTCCCGGCAAGGACCGCCCTCACGCTCCGGGTAGGGAGCGCTCGTTACCCGAGCCGGTAGAGGTGAAGCGAGAC
>CAYNSP010000155.1:0-3076 GCA_964400035.1 uncultured Acidimicrobiaceae bacterium
CAAGGAAGACGCGGTGGATTTCCGGTTGCTCGATCATCTCGAACGCGATCAGGAGCTCGTGCCTGACCATCGGATCCGTCTCCTCCCGGAGCCGCTCCTCCAGAATCTCCCCTGCAAGGGGCCCCCGACATCTCGCCAGCGCCCACGCTGCGTGACCCCGAAGCAGAGCGGACCGGTGTGTCAGATACGGAACGATGTGTCCCTCGATTCCCGGCTCGCCGCTGTTCCCGGCGGCAACCAGGACGTTGCGACGGAGGATCCGGGGATCCCGATGCGGGACGTACCACCACTCGAAGCGGGCGAGGAGGGATCGATCGTCGATGGTCAAGAGCCGGGCGAAATCATGCTCCACCGGATCCGGTGCCTCTCTCCTCATCGCGGGAAACCCGGGTGGACAGGCGGTGAGGCAGTCGTCGCATCCGTAGATGCGGCGTCCGAGATGGGGTCTGATCCAATGGGGAATGGTTCCAGCCGTCTGCAGCCATGTGGACAGGCAGCGTCGGGCATCCAGGCCGTCCTCATCGAGGGCACCGGTCGGGCATGCCGGCAGACATGCGGTGCAGGTCCCACAGGTGCGCCGCATCGGCTGGGTCGGCTCCAGGTCGGCGTCGGTAACCACCGACCCGATCAGTGTCCAGGGCCCGGACCCCGGTGTGAGGACCATCGTGCTCAGCCCTCTCCAGCCGACACCTGCTCGCAGTGCGGCGGCCCGATCCAGAAACGTGGGATCGTCGGACACCGTCTCAAACCGGAAACCTTCCGCCTCGAGGACCACCCCGACCGAGGTCATCGGACCTTCCAGCAACCGGTAGTGGTCCGAAGTGGCGAACCGACCGATGAGGGCCCCGGTCGGAGCGGGGGAGTAGGACCGGCCCAGATAGTCAACGGCCATGACCACCAGGGATCGGGCCCACGGCCGGGTTGCGGCTATATCGGATGAGACCTCCGGCCGGTCGTAGGTGAAATGGAGGGGACCGGACCGGCCCGACTCGACATTGGCCACGAGGGCGTGATGCTCGGGGCCGAACTTCTCGGCCCGGCAGATCCCGGCGGCCACTGCCCCGTTGGCCATGGCGACATCGATGAGACGGTCGGCGAGGGACACGCCCCAACCCTATATACGATATACGCTTCTCGGGGCTGTAGATCCCGCTGGCCGGGCTGTAGAACCCTGGGTTCGCGGTTTTCTCCATGACCCAATACAATCCTGACCATCAATCACGTCTGTTACCTCTCGCTGGTCGAGCGCGGCTCGGAAGAGGGGCATTCCGGAAGGAGATGGGGATCTGATCCCGACAGGCGGAGGCAACAACCAGAAAGGAACGCTTGTGGCTGAAGTCACAATGAAGCAACTCCTGGAAGCGGGCGTCCATTTCGGGCACCAGACCAGGCGTTGGAATCCAAAGATGCGTCCGTACATCTACGGGGAGCGCAACGGCATCCATATCCTCGACCTCCGACAGACCGTCAACCAGGTCGCCGAGGCGATGGAGTTCGCCAGGAAGGTCGCCGCTGAAGGCGGGTCGATCCTCTTCGTCGGTACCAAGAAGCAGGCTCAGGCAGCCGTAGCCGCCGCCGCAACCAGGGCCAGTCAGCCGTATGTCAATTACCGGTGGTTGGGCGGAATGCTCACCAACTTCCGGACGATCCAGCAGCGTGTCTTCTACATGCGTGAGCTGCGCCGGTTGGAACAGTCGGGTGAGATGAATGCACTCCCCAAGAAGGAACGTCTCAAGTTGCGACGTGAACTCGAGAAGCTGGAGGCCAACCTCGGTGGCATCGGTGACATGCAGAAGCTGCCCGACGCGGTGTTCATCGTGGATGTCAACACCGAGGAAACCGCGGTCACCGAGGCCTCGCGCCTGGGGATTCCGATCATCGCACTGGTTGATTCGAATTCGAACCCGGAGCCGATCGAGTATGTGATCCCGGGCAATGACGATGCCATCCGTGCCGCCGACCTGATCGCCAACGCCATCGCCGATGCGATCATCGGCGGCAAGGAGTCCGCAGTCAAGAAGCGCCCGGCCAAGGATGACACGGAGGAGTCGTCATGACATTCACTGCCAAAGACGTCCAGCAGCTGCGTCAGGACGCAGGCGTCGGAATGATGGACGCCAAGAAGGCCCTGACGGACGCCGGTGGCGACATCGACAAGGCTTTCGAGCTTCTGCGGGAGCGCGGTCAGGCCAAGATGGCCAAACGCTCCGACCGAGAGGCCAACGAAGGGGTGATCGGCCAGTACACCCACTATCAGAGCGATCGTCCGGTCCTCGGGGTCCTGGTCGAACTGGTCTGCGAGACCGACTTCGTCGCCAAGAGCGAGGAGTTCCAGACGGTCGCCAATGACATCGCCATGCATATCAGCTGGGCCAACCCGCGTTGGATCACCCGCGAGCAGGTCGATCCAGTCGAATTGGAGGCCGAGAAGGACATGATGGCCCGCCAGGCGGCGTCCGAAGGCAAGCCGGCCGAAGTCATCGACCGGATCGTGTCCGGGAAGATCGAGTCCTGGTACGCCGACAACGTCCTCTATGAGCAGAAGTTCGTCAACCCTGAGAAGTACGACGGCACCGTCGGCGACATGGTCGCCTCGCTCGCTGCCAAGATGGGTGAGAACATTTCGGTGAGGCGGATCGCCAGACTCGCCATCGGATCCTGAAAGGGCCAAGTTGACCGACAACAACCGACGGGTCCTCCTGAAACTCTCAGGAGAGGCCTTCGCCGACCCTGAGGTCGGCTACGGCATCGACCCAGGAACCGTGCAGCGGGTTGCCGCCGAGATTGCCGAAGCGGCCTCCGAGGGCACCGAAATTGCGGTCGTGGTCGGTGGCGGAAACATCTTCCGTGGCGTGTCCCAGGCGGCCCGGGGAATGGACCCGGCTACCGCCGACTACATGGGCATGCTGGCGACCGTGATCAACGCCCTCGCCTTGAGAGACGCTCTGGAGAAGCAGGGGACCACCACCCGGGTCCAGAGTGCCATCACCATGCAGGAGCTGGCCGAGCCCTATATCCGACTCCGGGCGATCCGGCATCTGGAGAAGGGTCGGGTCGTCATCTTTGCCGCAGGGAC
>CAYNSP010000156.1:0-3061 GCA_964400035.1 uncultured Acidimicrobiaceae bacterium
TCGGGTCGATTTCGAACGTCTCCGCCAGTACCGGATCTCGCGAGTTCGTGAGCAGTTGGAAAGGCACGACCTGGGTGCGGTGCTCCTTTTCGAGACATCCAACATTCGATATTCCACCTCGACTCAGATCGGATACTGGGCGTTCAACAAGGGTGAGCGGTATGCCCTGATCACGCGGGACGGCCGTCCCCGTGTCTGGGACTTCGGATCCGCCGCCAAAGCCCACCGACTCCAACTGCCCCACATGTATGACACCGAAAACTCGGTAGGCGGTAACACCGGCCTCCAGGGCGCCATCGGACCGGAAACGGGGCTACACGAACGTGCGGCAAAGGAGATCAAGGCGGTCCTCGAGTCGGAAGGTTTGGCCACCGAGCGTCTGGGTGTCGACCTTGCCGAGACCGGGGTGTTCCTGGCCCTCCAGGCTGAAGGCCTCAACGTGGTCGACGGTCAGCAGGCGATGATGATGGCAAGGGAGATCAAGAGCCTTGATGAGATCACCCTGCTGACCCAGGCCTGCGCGATGGTCGACGGGGTGTATCAGGGGATCTTCGAGATGCTCAAACCGGGTATCCGTGAGTCGGATGTGGTCGCCTATGCCCACGCCCGGCTATTCGAGATGGGTTCGGAGTTCGTCGAGGCGATCAACTCGATCGCCGGTGAGCGCTGCGCTCCGCATCCACATGTCTTCTCAGACCGTCTCATCCGACCCGGAGATCAGGCGTACTTCGACATCATCCACACCTTCAACGGATACAAGACCTGCTACTACCGGACCTTCGCCGTCGGTCGCGCCACCCAGGCGCAAAAGGATGCGTTCAAGCAATCGCGGGAGTGGATGGACGCCGCCATCCAACTGGTGAAGCCGGGCAACACCACAGATCAGATCGCCCTTCAGTGGCCGAAGGCCGAGGAGTTCGGATTCGAAAACGAGATGGACGCCTTCGGTCTGCAGTTCGGACACGGGGTCGGTGTCGGCCTCCACGAGAGACCGATCATCACCCGACTGAACTCGTTGACGACACCCGTCGAGATCAAGGAGGGGATGGTCTTCGCCCTGGAGACCTACGCCCCGGCGGCCGACGGAAGATCGGCTGCTCGGATCGAGGAAGAGGTGGTGGTGACCGCAGACGGTTGCAAGGTGATCACCCTCTTCCCCTGTGAGGAACTCATGGTGGCCAATGCCTACTGAGATAGCCGACCCTCGATACGACTACGCACTGCGGCCGCCGAGGTTGCCGCGGCCGGTGGATCAGTCACTGGCGGAGGCGGACATCGCGATGGATACCCGTTTGGATCTGTACAAGCGATTGCATGAGATCCGGCAGTGGTCGAAGCGAGCCCACGACCTGTTCTTGCAGAACCTGGTCAAGGGGACGACCCACCTGTCGCTGGGACAGGAGGCGGTGTCTGCCGGTTTCGGGGCTGCGATGAGACCGGACGACTACACGTTCGCCACCTATAGGGGCCACGCCCATGCCCTGTCGAGGGGGATGGACATGGGGGAGGCCCTGGCCGAATTGTTGGGGCGGGAGAATGGGGTTCTCGGCGGCAAGGGTGGATCGATGCATCTCACCGATGTCGAGAAGGGGATGATGGGTTCGTACGCCATCATCGGTGCTCACCTGTGTATCGCCAACGGTGCCGCCTGGTCTGCTCAGATGCGGGGCACCGATCAGGTGGCGGTCTGCTTTTTCGGTGATGGGACAACCAACATCGGAGCGTTCCATGAGGCCCTCAACATGGCGGCGATCTGGAAGCTCCCGGTTGTCTTCGTCTGTGAGAACAACCTCTACATGGAGTACACGCCCAGCGATCTGATCACTGCAGTCCCGAACCCGGCTGCGGATCGGGCACCGGCATACGGCCTCGAGTGTCCTGTGGTCGATGGGAACGACCCCGACGCGGTGTATCTGGCTGCGGTCGAAGCGATCGGCAAAGCCCGTTCCGGCGAGGGGCCGGCGATGGTCGAGGCGGTCACCTACCGTTCCGGCGGCCACTCCAGGGCTGATCCCGGCAAGTACCGACCTCAAGAGGAAGTTGAGGCGTGGCACGCCCGGGACCCGATCCCGATGTATCACGACCGGATGCTCGGTCTGGGAACACCTGAGGCGACCTTGAGCACTATCGAGCGGGACGTTGCAGCCAGGGTTGATGCTGCCACCGAGTTCGCCAAGGCCGGTGCCGAACCTGGCGAGGACGCCCTGCTCAACGAGGTGTATGCCGATGGAGGGGCGCGATGGCGAAACTGAGCTACCGGGAGGCGGTGGCTTACGGGATCGCCCAGGAGATGCGCCGCGACCCGAGCCTGGTGATGCTGGGTGAGGACATCGCCGCCGCCGGAGGGGTGTTCAAGACCACGGTCGGTCTGATCGACGAGTTCGGTCCCGACCGGGTTAGGGACACGCCGATCTCAGAACAGGCCATCATCGGTGCAGCGATGGGTGCGGCCATGACCGGGATCCCCGTGATCGCCGAGCTCATGTTCTCCGATTTCCTCGCAGTCACCTGGGACATGATCTCCAACGAGATCGCCAAGTCCCGCTACATGACCAACGGACAGGTGAGCCTCCCCCTGGTCATCCGAACCGCCAACGGCGGCGGTGTCCGATTCGGTGCCCAGCACTCCCAGTCAGTCGAGAACTGGTGCATGATGATCCCCGGTCTGAAGGTGGTGGCACCGTCGACTCCCACCGACGTCGTTGGGTTGATGGCGGCCTCCGTGCGGGACCCCGACCCGGTGGTGTTCTTCGAACACAAGGGTCTCATGGCAACCAGCGAAGACATCCCCGACGGCGAGATCGCCGACCATCTCGGGAAAGCCCGGGTGGTTAGAGAGGGTAGCGACGTCACCATCGCCGCACTCGCCCTGATGGTCCCTCGAGCGCTGGAGGCCGCAGAAAGGCTCGCCGCCGACGGGATTTCCGCAGAGGTCATCGACGTCCGATCCCTCGTACCCCTGGATACCGGGACGCTGCTGAAGTCGGTGTCGAAGACCGGCCGGTTCTACACGGTCGAGGAGAACCCACGACTCTGCGGCTGGGGAGCCGAACTTGTCTCG
>CAYNSP010000157.1:0-3058 GCA_964400035.1 uncultured Acidimicrobiaceae bacterium
GGGTCCGGCGTTTACTGCTTCTCGGACCTCAGGGCAGGCTGGACCACATTCTCTGGGCATTACGTGGGGACGACCTCGTGGGGCTGGTGACCGACGAGGGCAGGGGGGACGAGCTTGCCACCACGCTGGGCCGCTACCGGATCAGGGTCAAAGTCGAGATCGCTGTGGAGGACCGTTCCCGCTGGGTGGTCTTCGGCGGTGTGACCGATGGGGTGTGGAGTGGGGATCCCGAGGGGACCCTCGACGCCGACATCTCCTGGCGGGGGGTGCCCCGCAGACTGATAGTCGGGGAGAGACCCGACCTGCCCGAAATGACCGTCGAGGAATATGAGGTCACCCGCATCAGGGCCGGCGAACCGAGATGGGGGATGGATGTCGACGGGTCCACGATTCCCGAAGAGGCGGGTCTGGTCGGTCACTCGGTCGACTTCAACAAGGGTTGTTATCTGGGTCAGGAGCTGGTGGCCAGGATCGACAGTCGGGGACGGGTGGTGAAACGTCTCCGAATCCTGGAGCTGTCCGCCCCGGCGCCACCCGGCACACCGATCACGGTCGACAACAGGGAAGTGGGAACCCTCACCTCGGTGGTCGGTACGACCGGACTGGGGATCCTCCGTTTCGAAGTTGAACCCGGGGATCAGGTCGATCTGGGTGGGGGAGTGAAGGCTCGGGTGGTAAGCCTCGATTGAGGTGCCGGAGGTGGGACTCGAACCCACACGCCTTTTGGGCACGGCATTTTGAGTGCCGCATGTCTGCCAATTCCATCACTCCGGCGAAGGACCGCCACCCCCATTCTACAAACCGCCGTACCCCTTGCCGGAGGTGGGCCTCCAGCGGTCACTGGCACCTGGGCCGGGGTGGTCCTGTCACCCGCACCTAGTACCGTCAGCCATGTGAAGACCCTCGCCCTGATCGATGGCAATTCGATCGCCTATCGCGCCTTCTATGCGCTGCCGCCCGACCTGGCAACCAAGTCCGGACAGGTGACGAATGCGGTGTTCGGGTTCACCCGGATGCTGATCAGGTTGCTCAAAGACCATCACCCCGAGGCGATAGCCGTCGCCTGGGACGTCTCCCGGCAGACCTTCCGGACCGAACAGTTCCCCGAATACAAAGCCAACCGGGCGAAGGCTCCCGACGAGTTTCGAAGCCAGCTGCCACTCATGGACGAGGTGCTCCAGGCCCTCAAGATCGAACAGATCCGGCTCGAGGGATACGAGGCCGACGACATCATCGCCTCACTCACCCGTCGGGCCGCCGAAGCGGGTTGGAAGGTCCTCATCGTCACCGGCGACCGCGACTCCTTCCAGCTGGTGGGAGGTCCCGTCGAGGTGCTGTACACCCGACGAGGGATCTCCGACACAGTGATCGCCGACCGGGAATGGGTTGAGGAGCGTTACGGGATCGGACCCGATCGTTACGTCGAGTACGCCGCCCTGCGGGGTGATACCTCCGACAACCTTCCCGGTGTGCCGGGTGTGGGGGAGAAGACCGCAGCCCGGCTGATCGCCGACTACGGCACCCTCGAGAACCTCTACATGGACATTGCCTCTCTCACCCCGAAGCTGCGGGAGAGTCTCGCCGAGCATCGCGAGCAGGTGTTCCTCAACCGTGAACTGATGCGTCTCATCGACGATCTCGACCTGGGGTATTCGATCACCGACTTCGAGACCCGCGAGTGGGACCGGGGGACGGTGAAGGACCTGTTCGACAGCCTCGAGTTCCACTCCATGTGGAACGATCTGGAGCAGGCGTTGCCATCCGCAGCGGGCGCTTCCGAGACCCTCGACGTCGAAACCGGGTTGGTCACCACCGCCGACCGGGTTTCGGAACTGGCACAACGACCCGAGGTGGCCCTCAGCGTGGTCGGATCGGCGGGTGACAGGCCCGGGGAGGAGTACGGGCTGGCGATCTCGACCGGACCCGGTCTTGCCGAGGTGATCCCGTTCGAGTCGGCCACTCCGATTCTGGAACGGCTGGCCGATGGGCAGATCGCTGCGGTCGGCCACGATCTGAAACGTCTCGCCAGATCTCTTCTCGCCCTCGGCTACGACCTTGCCGTACCCGCCATGGACACCGCCCTGGCCGCCTACATCATCAACCCTGCCCAGCGGTCCTACGACCTCGAAGAACTGGCGGAGCGGATGCTTGGCATCGAACTGGTGTCACCCGACGCCGAGGAGTCCACCGCAGGGATGCTCCCCTTCGATGAGGGGCCGGACATCGAAATGGAGGGCCGGCGGGTCGAGGCGGTCCGACGGCTCGCCGAACATCTCCGCCAGGAGCTAACCGACCGTGACGAATTCGACCTGTTCACCGGCTACGAGCTTCCCCTGGTCCCGGTCCTGGCGAGGATGGAGCATGCCGGGATCGGCGTTGACCGTGCCTATCTCGAGGAACTCGGTGCCGATCTGCGATCCCGGCTGGCAGAACTGGAGAAGCGGATCGTCGACCTCGCCGGGGAACCTTTCAACGTCAATTCGACAGAGCAGCTCCGGGCAATCCTCTTCGACAAGCTGGGGCTCCCCGTAACCAAGAAGACCTCCACCGGAAAGCCGTCTACCGACGCGTCGGTGCTGAGGAAGCTCGACCATCCTCTGGTCGATGCACTCCTCGAATACCGGGAGCTGGAGAAACTTCGTTCTACCTATGTCGACGGCTACCTCCCGCTGATCGACCCTGACGGGCGGATCCGGACCCGGTTCAACCAGATGGCAGCTGCCACCGGCCGGCTCTCCTCGGACAGCCCCAACCTGCAGAACATCCCGATCCGCTCCGAGCAGGGACGGACCATCCGGAGAGCATTCGTCGCGGCCGAAGGGTCGAAGTTCCTGGTCGCCGACTATTCCCAGATCGAACTCAGGGTTCTCGCCCACATGAGCGGCGACCGTTTCCTCATCGAATCGTTCCGGCGGGGTGACGACATCCACACCGCGACCGCCGCCCGGGTGTGGGGTCTGGAACTCGATGAGGTGACCTCCGATCAGCGGCGGACCGCCAAGATGATCAACTTCGGCCTCCTCTACGGAATGGAGGCCTTCGGGCTCGCCGAACGTCT
>CAYNSP010000158.1:0-2087 GCA_964400035.1 uncultured Acidimicrobiaceae bacterium
CGATGGGCGATGTAAGGGGCCGCTTGCCACACCTGATAATCCTTGTGGGTAGAGCCGAAGTAGACGACGGCATCGAGACTCTCCGGGTCGATCTCACGCTCTTGGAGCAGCCGATTGGCCACTTTGAGGGACATGTCCGAAACGTGCTCGTCGGGGGCGGCGACATGTTTACCCGTGATACCGAAGCGGTCGACGATCACCTCTTCGGGGATACCGGACTGTCCGGCGATCTCGGCAGCGGTAACCCATCGCTCGGGCAGATAGGAAGCGGTGGCGGTGAGACGGGTCGATCTCATGTGGTTGCCCCCAACCCGCGCTGGATGAAACGCATCATCTCGTCGACGACACCGGCGGGCATGTCGCCTTTCTCGTTCCACATGATCCAGCGCATTCCTATCAGCTCCCCGATACCCATGAGGGCGTAAGCGAGAACTTCGGGATCACCCTCGGCGATCTGCCCCGCCGCCATGGCTTCGGCGAGGGCCTCCCGGTACCCGGCAGCGATTCTTTCGTAGTGGAGGTGGAGTGCCTGTGGTGAGGCGAATTCGGCCTGGCGGATAACCCGGTAAAGGGCGGGGTGTTCGCTGGTGAACTTGAAGAATCCTTCGAACCCGCCACGCTCTGCCTCAGCCCGGTTCGCTCCGCGGGCGGATCCTTCGGCCATGGCTCTTCGGACCCTGCGGTTGAGGTCGGCCACCAACTCGTCGAAGATCGCCTGCTTGGACACGAAGTAGCGATAGAACGTTCCCTGGCTCACCCCGGCGCGTTCGGTGATCTTGACGATCGAGGCCTGCTCCCATCCGTACTCTCCGAACACTTCCTCTGCTGCTTCGAGGAGAGCGCGACGGGTCCGCTCACCCTTGGCCGACAGGGCAGCGCCATCGACCGCGGTGGGGAGCACCACCGGTTCGTCGTACCACGCTTCAGTCGACATCTACTTCCTCCAACCAGGCAACGAGTTCCGTCTTGACCACCTTGTTCATCCCCGAGCGGGGCAGCGAGTCTATGAAGTGGATCTGACGTGGAATCTTGTAGGAGGCGAGACGTTCCCGGCACCAGTCGAGGAGGTCTCCCGGATCGACCTGCTCCCGAACCGCGACAATGGCGACACCGACTTCACCCCATCTCTCGTGCGGGGTCCCGATCACCGCCGCTTCGATGACGGCAGGGTGCTCCATGAGGACCGACTCGATTTCGGCGGGGTAGACATTCTCTCCGCCGGAGATGTACATGTCCTTGAGGCGGTCCTTGATCTTGTAGAAGCCTTCAGAGTCCCGTTCGGCGATGTCACCGGTGTGCAGCCACCCACCCCGCATTGCGTCGGCAGTCGCCTCGGGGTCATTCCAGTATCCGAGGAACACATTCGGTCCTCGTACCAGTAGCTCTCCGGTCGCTGGCCCTTCAAGGAGGTCACCCTGGCTACCGCCGAGGGCTACTTCGACATGGGGATATGCCTTTCCCGCGAACCCGATCTTGGTTGGGGCATCCTCGGGCGGGAGACCGAGAACATTCGGGGACGCTTCGGACAGGCCGTATCCCTGGACCAGGGCGACGCCACGGTCGTTCCAGATCCTGATCAGGTTCTCCGGCATGGGAGCACCACCGACCACCGCCATCCGGAGCGAACTGAGATCCGTGGTGGTGAAGTCGGGGTGCTCGGCCATGAAGAGATAGGTGGCGGGCACCCCCATCATCGTGGTGACTTTCCTGGTCTCGATGAGACGGAGGGCACGTCCCGGGTCGAACGAGGTTTCCAGGACAACCGTGGCACCTTTCCACCAGGCCAGCAATGGCTGGACGTTCCACCCCCCGATGTGGAACTGTGGAAGGACCTGGAGGACCACATCGAAGGTGGTGACATCCATGATCCGGTCGATGGACAGGTTGGTCCAGAACGTGTTTGCATGGGAGAGCACAGCCCCTTTGGGCCGTCCCGACGTCCCGGAGGTGTAGATGAGGAACAGAGGGTCGTTGTCACCTACTTCGACATCGACCGGTCCACCGGTACCCGGAGTCTCCAGATCTCTGGTGGACAGTGGGATGGGAAGTAGTGCCATTGCGTCGTCCGCTTGTTGTCTGCGCTCCCT
>CAYNSP010000158.1:2097-3022 GCA_964400035.1 uncultured Acidimicrobiaceae bacterium
GCACCTTGGAGACGACCAGGAGGGAGGCGCCGGAGTGGTCCAACTGATAGGCGATCTCGGGGGCGGTGAGACGCCAGTTGATCGGGGTCAGCACCAAACCGGTTTTTGCACAGGCAAAGAACAAGTCCACGTACTCCGGGCAATTGTCGGCAAGCACCGCCACCCGGTCACCCTTCCCGAGACCGCTGGCGAGAAGCTCACCGGCGAGGAGATCGGAACGGTTGTCGATGTCGGAATACTCCACCCGTCTCCCGTCATGGTCGATCGCCACCCGATGGGGTGTGATCCGGCCACGGTCACGGATCCAACGTCCGATCGTCAGTTCACTCATTGCAGGAACTCGATGATCGCATCGCCAACCGTGGCCGGTCTTTCCCAGTGGACCATGTGGCCCACACCGGGGACGAGGAGCAGTCGGGAGTCGGGGATCATTGCGGCGAGCAGTTCGGAGTTGCGATGGTCGATGACCCGGTCCTCGGTTCCGGTGATGAGAAGGGTCGGGGCGGTTATCTGTTCTGCCCGTCTCCCACCGGTGTATCCGGCGCCAACTCCCGCCTGAGCCGCCCAGCCGACCGGATCCGGCGGATTGGCCATCCGCTTCTGGAACAGGGTCTCGATGAGCTCCGGACCTGGCTCCGGTCCGAGCGCATTGATCACGAACTTGCGGAGTGCCACTTCCGGCGCCATCCCCACAGAGTCGGCGATCAACTGGACCGTTGTCGGTGGGATGGGATGTGCGTCGGGGAGACCGGGTGTGGTGGAGATGAGGACCAGGCGTGCCACCCGGTGCCGATGCTCGATGGCCAGTTCCTGGGCGATCATGCCCCCGAGGGAGGTTCCCACGATGTGGGCGCTCCCCACGTCGGCGGCATCGAGTACCGCCAGGGCGTCGTCGGCCATCTCATTGGCGGTGTATGGACCGGGG
>CAYNSP010000159.1:0-2082 GCA_964400035.1 uncultured Acidimicrobiaceae bacterium
AGTCCAGTCCCTGCAGCGCGACCACCTCCAGGACGGCGATCTTGTAGATCTTGACCAGGTTGTCGCAGACGATTACGGCGTCACCGCCGAACACCTCGCGCTCGACGGCGGATGCCCTATCGAGCATGGTCCGGTAGTCCAGTTGTTCGGTCATCTATTCATCTCCCACTTTGAGGATTCTGGTCAGGTCGCGGGTCTTTCCGAACCCGCTGAAGAGCACCAATAGGGCGATCAGGCCGGAGGCAGCACCGAGAAGCAAGATCGGTCCGACCCCGGATCGGGTCAGATCCAGATTCACCACGTCAGCAAGCACGCGCAAAGCCAGCATGCCGACGAGGGCACCGACCAGGGCAGAGAGAGTGGTGGTCAGGAGGACTTCGATGGCGCCGACCCTACGGGCCTGACGACCGCTCAAGCCAAGAGTTCGCAGGAGGCCGAGATCCCGCAATCTTGGAAGCTCGGAGAAGACGGCCAGACCGACGATGGCAAGAATGGTGAAGACGCCGAGCACGAGCAGAGCTGCCCACAGCCCCTGTTCGACGGTCCGCGCAAGGAGGGAGGTGCGCATCTCTCGATGGATCTCATGGCGAGAGGTCACGGTCGCCGCCCACCGTTCCGCCTCCTCGGACACAGCACCGGTCTCCGGAGCGCGAAGATAGAGCCGGTTGGTGTTGAAGGGGACATTGACCCCGGCAGCTTCGACGAGCGAGGAGTCCGCCACTATGAACGGTCGGCTCGGGTCGAGACCCGGGAACTGGTTTCGAACCTCCGAGATGACGAACCAGACCACAGTGCCAGAGACCCGGGCATTGAAGATTCGACCGGGCGTGGGGGGTCCGGACTGTTGCCAGCCCGAGGAGACCAGCGCGGGGATGGGGTTGGCCTCGGTCCCCAAACCTCCCGTGAACTGTGGCCGGATGATGAATCCGGGCAGCTGGGGGTCCCCGGCGGTTTGCCCGAGTACCTCCTGATAGGCGGGGCCGTCTACCACGAGCACATCGATGAAGTCGCAGAACTGCCGGTCGGCCATACAACCGCTTGCCCCGCTGATGTAATAGGCAGATGCTGTGGCCTCAACCTCTTCGACTTCGGCGAAGTCGATGCCCTCGGGTAGACGGTTGCCCGGCACCGCTGCGGTGATCAGGTAGTCGGCGCCGACACTCTGATAACTGGTGACCTCGTCGGAGTCATGGATCGAGGTCCTCATCAAGAACGTGAAGGCCAGGGTTGCAGCGGTCAACACCACGACCAGCATCGGCACCCGGATCAGGGGCACCTGCTGACGGAGACGCCGGAACCCGATGAACCCGGTGATGCCGCGGGTACGGTTGGCAAGCCAGGATGCAACACCGAGCGGGATCACTATCAACCGGAACATGAGGATCCCTGCCGCCAGCGCCAGAAGGAAGGGAACCGCGGCGAGCAGGAGATCAACCTGGCCATCTGTGGTGCCTCTCCGCCGGACCAGGAGCACCGCCATTACGGCCACGACGATCACCATAAGTTCGGCCACACCCCGCTTCGATGTGAGTCCACGCTGGACATCGCCGGTTCTCTGAAGTGTTCCCAGGTCGGCATGGGTGACCGGGTACCCGGCCGCCACGAACACCAGCGGGGCCGCCAGGACCATCCCGAATGCATAGAGCCTCGACGCTCCGCTGTCGTACGTGGTGAGGAGCAGAGCGATCAGATAGGCGAGGGCCATGGCCGGTATCGCCAAAGCAAGACCCCTGACCAGCTGTGAGACGGTGAGCTGGGCACGGGAGCCACCCCGGTTGCGAACCAGGACGGTGGCACTGCGTTGACGGTTCTCGATCATGTAGGCCAGCATGCCGACCACCGCGGCCGCAGAGACGCCTACTCCTGCTAGCACTGTGGCAAGGGTGGAAAGCACCTTTTGCATCTGTCCGGTGAAGGTCTCCACCAGGCGTGGCACCTGACTGGATACCCGGAACGTCTGGAACGGTTCCGGGAAACGGGTTCGCTGGAGTGTGCGAAGGTCAGGTGTCGCTTCGGTAGCCCGTTCCGGGGTCACCCGGTCGATGTCCACGTAGTAACGGAGGGTGTAGACGAAGCTGTCAT
>CAYNSP010000159.1:2092-3018 GCA_964400035.1 uncultured Acidimicrobiaceae bacterium
GCCGTCCCAGATTCCGAGGAGTTGGGCGTAGACCTCCCTATTGAATACTCCGGTCAGCCAGGCGTCCTGAATCTCGAGACCCGACGGTGTGAAGACCATGTTGAGCTCAGGCTTTTCGACCCAGGTGTCTCCCATCCAGTAGTCGTCTTCCGGATCGTTCATCTCAATGATCCCGACTATTTCCACCGCGACCGGGACCGGATAGCGGATCCTGATCTGATCACCCACTTCGAGGCCGAAGGTGTCGAGTGTCCCGGCACCGAAAAGCGCCTCCACCACCCGGTAGTCGATCACCTCACAGATCACCTGCTGGTTCTCATCGAAGATCGTGGTGGGAAGACCGGGCGTTCCCGGCTCGTGCAGATCGTCGGAACAGTCGCTGCCGTACCAGGCAGATTCGGGATGACGCAGCTGCGGCTCCCTCCCCTCGACGATGGTGGTGGCGGCCTCGATCCGGTCGGCGTTGCGGAGGCGCAGGTAGATGCCGACATTGTTCGGGACCTGAGGCCAGTCGGCGAACGCCCAGTCGATCAGGTCCCGGTCGAGTCCGGCATCGGGCCGACCCATGACGGTGTGGTCACCGGTGCTGACCATCCAACCTTCGTCGGGGAACATCTCGTTCACCAGAGGACTCATCTGCTCGTCCCTGAACCGGTCACTGAGCTGGGGCATCAGGCTGTCGAGTCCCTGTTCGAACCGGTCCTCTCCCCTGACCTCGATGTTGCGGTCCACCGTCCGGGCCTCCTCCATGGTCGTCTTGAGACCCTGGTCGAATACCTGGTTGGTCAACCGTGGGGCCGCAGTGAGAAGGACTCCGGCGGCAAGGATGACCACGAAGGCGGTCGCCATGATCACCGGCTCGGTGACCAGAGGACCGAAAGCGACCTGCCGCCCGGTGCTCATGGAGCCGCGCTTGAAGGCCATTC
>CAYNSP010000160.1:0-2995 GCA_964400035.1 uncultured Acidimicrobiaceae bacterium
ACAACGACCCCGACTCCGGGTGAGCCAGCCATCGTGGTCGGTGGGTCACTTGCGCTGACCGGTGCGGTGTCGGCCACCGGGATGATCCACAAGATCGCCGGCGAGCTGTACGTCGACATGCTCAACGATGCAGGTGGCCTGCTCGGTCGACGGGTTGAGTTCGTCACGGTCGACGACGCGTCGACACCGGGAAACGTCGCCGACCTCTATGAACAGCTGATCTCGGAACGCAATGTCGATCTGATCATGGGCCCGTATGCAACGCCGTGGATCCTGGCCGCCCAACCGGTGGCCGAGCGCCACGGGTTCGTGCTGCCACACCACACCTCGGTGCTGGCTCCGGCCATGACGTATGAGTGCCAGTTCCCGGGCTGGTCGATCGGTCCAGAACCGAACGTGTTCATCCCGACTCAGGTAGCTGACGCACTGGACAGTCTCGATGCCGACATCAGCACGGTGGCCCTGGTCACCAACGCCAGTGGATCGACGGCCTTTGTCAGTCATGGTGTCCCGGACATCGCCGGCTCCCAGGGTGCCGAGCATGTGTTCCCGGCACGGGGTTACGAGATCGTGGTCAACGAGGACTACCCGCCCGGCAACACCGAGTGGGGTGGCATCGCTACCGCCATCCGTGATGCCGACCCGGACTTCATCATGGTCAACGGTCTGGGTGTCGAGGCGAACCAGCTGATCGACGCTCTGGGACAGTTGAACTACACCCCGAAGATGATCTTCTCGCTGTTCCCGGCTCCTGGTGCCGTCCTCGCCGCCGGGGCAGCAACTGAAGGCATGCTCTCGGTGTCGATGTTCGAGCCCAACGGTCCGCTGCTCGACGAGCAGTCCGAAGAAGTCAAGGCGATCATCGCTGAGTTCGAGCGACGTGCTGCCGACGCTGGCCTGTCCTATACGACCTTCGAGACCCAGGCGGCTGCGTCCTGGAACGCATGGGACATCCTCACCCAGGGTGTCCGAGGCGCCAACAGTCTCGACCACGATGAGATCTGCTCGTACCTTCGGACCAACGGAGCGAACCTGACCTTCGCCGGCCAGGTGTCCTTCCCGGCGGACGACAACAACTTCTGGCCCACGAACCAGGTCCTCAAGCAGGTCCAGGATGGAGACTGGGTCGTGGTCTGGCCTGCTGATCGGGCGACTTCCGCATTGCGGGGCCCGGGCAACTGACCGAACCCAATTGGAATCCGATCGGGGCTATCCGTCACCTGACGGGTAGCCCCGACGTTCCCCGACCGAGACTCAGTTGAGCGAACTCCAGAGCATCATCTTCGGTGCCCTCACCGGAAGCTTCTTTGCCTTGATCGCGCTGGGCTTGTCGCTGGCATGGGGCTTCCTCAAAGTGATCAACCTTGCCCACTTCGGGCTGGTGCTCCTGGGTGCGTACCTCACCTACGACCTGGCGATCAAAACCGGGATGAATCCGATCGCCACCATCCTGATCACGATGCCGATCCTGTTCGTGCTGGCCGCCCTCATCCAGTACGGATTCGAGCGATTCAATGTCTCCGAACTGAACTCGCTGCTGATCAGCTACGGCATCCTCCTCATCATCATCCAGGTGGTCCACAACACCTGGTCTGCCGACTTCCGCAGGATTCCCGGTGACCTCAACCCCTACTTCACGATGTCGGTCGCAGTCGGGCGGCTTCAATTCCCCGTGACCACGCTTCTCGCTGCCGGATTCGGGGTCGTATTGGTTGTGCTGGCGCACTACATCCTGGAACGCACATATGCGGGCAGGGCACTCCAGGCGTTCGGGCAGGATCGCCAGATTGCAGGGGCGTTCGGAATCGACCACCGGAAGCTGGGAGTGGTCCTGGCAGGCGCCTCCGGTGCCAGCGCGGCGATTGCTGGCATGCTCCACGCCATCGGAAGCGACCTTCAACCCGATGCGCCGATCGAGTGGATCGGCCGTGTGTTTGCGGTGGTCATTCTCGGTGGAATCGGCAATGTGGCCGGCACTCTCTATGCCGGCCTGCTGGTGGGGGCGATATCGGGGCTGGTCGCCTATCTGTGGTCTGCTTCGGCGTCCCCCCTGGTTGTCTTCTCGCTGGTGGTCCTGGCTCTGATCTTCCGACCTCAGGGTCTCTTCCGACGCAAGGGAGGGCATTGAGATGAAGCATCGGGGTTGGATCGCAATTGTCGTCCTCGGGGCAGCCCTGCTCTCGTTGCCATTCCTCAGGGAACGTTTCGGCTTCCCCGCCTTCTATCTGATCTTCCTCGCCGCGGTTCTCTTCTGGGCCGCTCAGGCCACCAGCTGGAACATCCTCTCCGGGTACAGCGGGTATTTCAGCTTCGGACAGGGCGCCTTCTTCGGTGTCGGGGTCTACTCACTCGCCTTCTTCTTCGCCCGCGGTGGGGTCAACTGGGTGGTCGCCATCCTTCTCGGTGGCGTCCTGGCAATGGTGTTGGGTCTGTTCCTCGGTCTCATCGCATTCCGGCTCCGCTCGCTCCGTGGGGAGATATTTGCCCTGCTGACCCTCGCCATACCTTTCATCCTGGGAGCGGTCGCCCGGCTGTCGGGTGCGATCGATGGTGGACAGGGTGTGGGAATCCCGGTCCCCGACTTCCCCGACTTCCTACGTCCGTTCCAGCACTTCTACTTTGTCCTCTCCGTCCTGGTCGCCCTGCTGGCGCTCTCCATCGCGTACTGGATGCAACGCACGAGGTACGGCTGGGCTCTGTTCGCCATCCACGATGACGAGCAGGTAGCCGAAGGGCTCGGGGTACCGACCTTCATGCACAAGATGATCGCCATCGCAGCCACCGGGTTCATTGGCGGGCTCTCCGGGGCGGTCTTCGCTCTCAACCTCGGTCATGTCAGCCCGGAATCGACGTTCAACCTGAGGGTGCCCTTATTCGTCATCGTTATGGCGGCCCTGGGCGGTCGGCGTCATTGGGCCGGTCCGATGATCGGGGCCCTCTACGTTCACACCATCCAGAACCGTCTCTCCAGTGCCGGGTACGAGGGTTGGAGACT
>CAYNSP010000161.1:0-2959 GCA_964400035.1 uncultured Acidimicrobiaceae bacterium
CGAAATGCGCCCTCTGTCCCTCCGATCCGAGGACCACCACGTAGAGCTCCCGGCCGTCCCGTTGAGCGGAGGCAACGAAGGTGAGTCTGGCCCGATTGGTGAACCCGGTCTTGACACCGTTGGCGCCGTCATACGCCCCGAGGAGGAGGTTGCTGGCAGTCCCGATTCGCCGGCTCCCGTCGGGTGCATTGGGGAAGACAACTACCCGGGCTGAGACCAGGTCCCTGAAGTCGCTCCGCTTCATCCCCTCCAGGGCGAGTTTCAACATGTCCTCGGCTGTGGTCATGTGACCGTCGGCGTCGAGTCCGTGCGGGTTGCGGAACGTGGTCCTGGTCATTCCCAGTTCCTGTGCCCGGGCGTTCATCATCATCACGAAGTTCTCCACAGAGCCCCCAATGTGCTCGGCGATAGCGGTAGCGGCGTCATTGGCTGAGTGGACCATGGCGGCACGGACCAACGCGCCCAGACTCACGCTTTCACCGGCCCAGATCCCGATCTCCCTCTCCCCCGTTGCCGCAGCCCGTGCGGTGATCTGGACCATGTCGTCGAGGTTTCCGTTCTCCAGGGCGAGGAGGACCGTCATCATCTTGGTGATCGACGCCGGGGCCCTCAGTTCCGAGGCGTTTCTCGAAGCCAGGACTGCGCCTGTGGAGGAGTCATACAGGATCCACGATGGCGCCGACACCGTGGGAGGGGTAGCCGACCCGGGGCCTTCCCGGTCGAACCTGGGGAAGCCGAAAGGCTGAGCCGCGGCCGGTGTGGTCAGGGCGACCACAAGCAAGATCGAGAGGACTACCGCACGCCGGATCATGTCAGCTGCTGCTTCAACTCCTGGGCGAGGAGCGCACGATGCATCGCACGGATCGCCTCGGCTCCCTCCTCCAGGACCTCCCGACCACGGGTCTGGGCGTCCCGGTTCGACGCTTTGAGCAGTGGGGCGGCCAGCTGACCGAGGAGATCGGCCTCCCGGTCGGCCGCCAGTTTGATTGACCGCAGATGACGGGGCTCCAGACCGAGTTCGAGAAGACGTTTAGCTTCGGTGGCGACGATGGCCGCCTCCGGGCTGTACACATTCGAGTCCCCGATCGGTCGGACCAGTCCGACTGCGATGACATCGGCCAGTTGCTTCTTGGTGAGTCCGGACCGTTTCAGGAGACTTGCCTCATCGAGAGGTTCACCGGCCTCGTCCAGGGAAGGTGGCCGCTCCCCGTCCTCCACCCCGGGTTCTTCACCGCGTTCCCAGAGGGTCAGCTTCGACTTGATGACCTTGAGGGGTAGGAAGTGGTCCCGCTGCTGTTGGAGGATGAAACGGAGTCGGGCCAGGTCCTCACGATCGAATTGACGGTATCCCGAGCTGGTCCGGTCGGGATCGATCAGACCCTGGCTTTCCAGGAAACGGATCTTCGACACTGAGACGTCAGGGAAATCATCCCTGAGCAGCATGATGACCTCACCGATGCTGAGGTCTTTGACGTCACCCATTTCCGTAGGCGACCAGGAAATGGAATCTCCCGATGATGACCTCGTCCCCGGCGCCGAGTGTCGCCTGATCGACCCGGGCGTCGTTGACATACGTGCCGTTCGTGGAACCGCCATCCTCCACGGTCAATGACTGTGGAGTGACGATGAACTTGCAGTGTTCACGGGACACGGTCACGTCGTTGAGGAAGATGTCGCTCTCCGGATTCCTGCCCACCGTGGTCTCGCCATCCGGCAGGAGGTACGTCATACCGGTGCGTGGACCCCTGGCCACGACAAGGGCGTAGCCATCGATTCCCTTGATGTCGGCTGCCTGCTCGCGGGTGAGCGGCTCCCCCTCCCGGTTGGTCACCGGGATGAAGATCACGGTCGGATCGGTCTCTACCTGTACCTCAGGGTTGGATCCGGTGGTTTCGCCGGCATCGGTCATGAGTGACGATGATAGGTGGCGCCGAACGTTTTCGGGGGTTGCTACTCGGTGAGGTCCCGATAGGCCGCCGCATCCAGCAGACCATCGGTGGGGATCTCGCCTTCAACCTCCATCTCCACCAGCCATCCGTCCTCGTAGGGGCTGGCGTTGATCAGCTCCGGACTTGAGGCCACGGCCTGATTGACCTCGACGATCGTCCCGGCGAACGGGGCATACACCTCCCCGACCGACTTGGTGCTCTCGATCTCGGCCAGGAGCTCCTCTTTCTCGACTACCCGCCCCTCTTCGGGAAGCTCGACGTACACCACGTCACCCAACTGGTCCTGTGCGTAGTCGGTGATACCCAGAAAGGCACGGTTGTCGCCGACACGTCTGATCCACTCATGCTCGTGCGTATACAGGAGATCTTCGGGTACGTTCATTCGCCTCTCTTGTTGCGGTCGGTGGACTCTACCGCCTGCATCTTGGTTCTGGCATCTCCGATGTAGAGCAAGGCGACGTACCAGTAGAAGATGAGGCCGACCACCCCAAGTCCCCACCCGATCCAGGTCATCAGGTTCGGAAGGACCCCTGCCGCCGCCAGGTAGAACGCCGGGATCGCCCCGTAGAGAATGAAGGTGGCCAACTTGCCCAGATACCGGACTTCGAGCACTCCCCGGCCCCCGAGAACCAGGACGGCAGAAACGACCAGCATCACCACTTCTCTGGCGATCAGCGGGTATCCGATCCACCGCGGGATGATGTCAAAGATGAGCCCACCGGCGATCGCCGAGACGATCATGAGCCGGTCGGCCAGGGGGTCGAGGGCCTTACCCAGCTGGGAGACCTGATTCAGCTTCCGGGCGAGATACCCGTCGACCCAGTCGGTCCAGCCGACGATCAGGATGAACCATGCCGCCGCTTCGACCCGTTCGTGGGTGAGCAGCCACCAGAACACACCAACCCCGAGGAGACGGGCGAACGAGACCAGGTTGGGGACGGTGAGTATTCGGCTTTCAGACACCGGCTTGGAGAGTAGTTGGGGCAGGAACCGCCGATTGGCGAGACGTC
>CAYNSP010000162.1:0-2925 GCA_964400035.1 uncultured Acidimicrobiaceae bacterium
CATCCAGGTCGGCGAACACCGCGCCGGGGAGGTGTCCATTCAGGTACGTCTCCCTGCCTTGCTCCGGGTCGGTGAGCGCCCATCTGATGTCGACGATCACAACCTGATCGAGGATTCTCTTCAACTCCTCGGCTTCGATCAGCGGGTACATCCCGGCCATTTCAGCGCATTTTGGATGGGAGCGTCGCCGGGCAGGATTTTTAGTTCTATAACAAAGTAGGATGTGGTCGTGTTGATTCGGCTCCCTGCGGGATCGAAAGATCCGGTTTACGTGCAGATCGCTGGCGCGATCGCCCGTCAGATCAATGACGGGACCGTCAAGGCGGGCAGCCGACTTCCTCCGGCGCGGGTGCTGGCCGGGACGCTGGGGATCAACATGCACACTGTCTTGAAGGCGTACAGCGAGTTGGAGAGCGCTGGTCTTGTGGAGAAGAAGCGTGGGCGGGGCGGCGTGATCGTTGCTCCCGAGACGAGTATGAAGGCCCTGGTTGATGGTCTGGTCGGTGCGGCGAAGGCCGGGAAGCTGACAAAGGAGGAGCTAGTGGAACTGGTGGAGAAATCATGGTGAGTTGGAGAAGAGTTGTCGGGCTGGCCGTTGGTTTCGCCGTGTTGGCGATGGTCCCGGTGATCGTCGGATGGGGATCGATTCCCGACCCGTTCGCTTCACATTGGGGTGCTAGCGGATCTCCGGACGCCTACCTCTCGAAGTGGTGGTTGCCCGTCTTGCCTCTGATCCTGATCGCGATCGGTTCACTCATCGCCGGTTTCCTCCGACGTGGTGGTAGGCCCAGTGCTGAGGGCATTGCACTCCTGAGCTTCATGGGGGCCATGGGTGTAGTGGCGATCACCTCTACCGTGATGCTCAATTTCGGGGCCACCAGTTGGGACCAGGCAGACCCGCTTCCATGGGCCCATCTGGTGGCGATCATCGTCCTTCCGTTGATCTCCGGGATCGTGGGCTATCGGGTGGGACGTTCCTGGTATCCGCTGGAGGCTGAATCCTCAGACTCCATTCCGGAGGTGATACCCGTATCTCCTGGCGAAAAGGTCGCCTGGGTCGGTACCTGCCAGGTCAGGTATCCCCTGATCTTCGTTGGGCTCGCCGCTCTGGCAATGGTTCTCCTGCCACCAGGGATACGGCTGGTCGCCCTGCCGTTCTTCCTCGCAGGGCTGCTTCTCTCCCATGTCAGGGTCACGGTGAGCAACGCCGGTCTGCGTGCCCGATTGGGTGGTGTGTTCGTGCGCCGTTTCGAATTGGCCGAGATCAAGCACGCAAACATGATCGAACTGGAGCCGGCACAGTGGGGTGGATGGGGGTATCGGATGGTGCCAGGTCGCACCGCCATGGTCCTGAGACGGGGCGAAGCCATCGATCTTCACCTGAACAACGGTCGCCGGTTTGCCGTCACAGTTGACGACGCTGCCATCGGTGCCGGGCTGATCAACGGTCTTCTCGCTCTCGACCCGACACGCCAGCACCCCGCAACCTGAGTCGCCCGGTGGCGACCGGCATTATTCCTCCTCGTCGCGGGCGAGTTCTGTGCCGAGATCGGAAATGGTCGACCCGAGGGCGGTGGCGAGTGAACTGGCTGCACTTCTCAGGATGTCGCGCACCTCTGGGTCCTTCAGGGCTTCGCCCACTGACCCCGCCACCTGCGACCAGGCCCGGGCCAGCACCGCGAAGGCGTCCCGAACCTCCTCCTCGGTCGGTCCGGCCCCGTCCGCCGCTCGGCCGTAAGCATCGCGGAGACGACCACCGAGCTTCTTGAACTCCAACCCCACGTTGTCCCAGGGGTCCTCAGTTGGGTCGCTAGACCCGTACAGGCGGTCGTTCATCGCTCCGATGGTACCGATCGTGCTGGGAGGCACACCAGGGTCGGCACTCTGTCTGACCCTTTACCTCCCATGCACGAACCAAGGGAGCGCGCACCAGCGCGCCGGGAAAATGGGAGGGACATTTCGATGTCTGAATCAACGCGGCGTAACTCGCGAGTAGCGCGACTTATGCTCACAGCAGTAGCCCTTCTGGGCTTTGGCGCGGCGATCACTGCCGCCGCCTGGGAGGACCATGTGTACTTCGAGATCGAGGCGACAGCCGCCACGTTCGATGTGCAGGGCCGGATCGGTCTGGCCGAAGACTCCTGGGAGGCAGGCGACGCCGACCTCGAGGACGGTTGGGCGCAGAGCCAGGATGCAGGGAACATCACCCTGACCGCCAGCTTCGCCAACCTGATTCCAGGAGACAGCAGGGACTTCTATGTCCAGCTTCGCAACACCGGCACGGTCACCGCCTATGTCGACCTGGCCAGCAGCGATGTTTTCTGGAGTGGAGACGGCTCCTGCTTCGGGGTCGACGGTGCTGATGTCACCACCATCGACGATCCGTCGGGGCTCCTCGAGATCGCCGGTGGCACATCCTCGGATGTGTACCACCTCACGCTGTCGGTGCCGGACGACTGGTCCGACTCCTGTCAGGGTGCTTCCGCAAGCTGGACGATCTCGCTCCACTACACGACGGACGCTTCCTGATCGAACCTGGTCGTGGTGGCCGGCGGCGCGCCGGCCACCACTCCAGCAGGAGAACCTCATGAATGTCTTACGGAAGATCGGCAACGGAATCCTGTGGATGCTCGCCCTCATGGGTCTGGTCTCCGGTGGCCTTGCTCTGGCAAGCCAGATCGGGTGGGTCCAACCGGTCGTGGTGGTGTCGGGATCGATGAATCCGACAATCGAGAGCGGTGACCTGCTCATCGCCACCGCCACCCGGATCGAGGATTTGCAGGTCGGTTCCGTCGCGACCCTGATGTCAGCCCACACGGAGAGGTTCGTCACCCACCGGGTGGTAGCTGTCGAGGCCGATGGCGACCAATTCGCAGTCTCGATGAAGGGAGACGCCAACGGGGTTGTCGATGATGAGATCTATCT
>CAYNSP010000163.1:0-2870 GCA_964400035.1 uncultured Acidimicrobiaceae bacterium
CCGTTCGCAAGTCCGCCCATTCGGAGACTTCTATATCACGGGCCACGTCGACCCCGCGGAAGTGCCAGTCATCCTCGTTGGCGCCGGTGGTCATGTTGACCCGACCCTCGACCGCCCGATCTGCGAGTACGGGGATGTCGGTGACCCCGACCGCCCCCAAACTGCCCGGCTCGGCCCCGAGGAGTTCTTTGATCTCTTCGGGCCGCGCCGGTCTCACCTCGGCCGCCAGAGTGGCGTCGATCAGCTTCTGCTCGTGCAGTTCATGGTCACCACGAAGCATCACGATCATCGGCCTACCGTCGACGATGTAGATCAGGCTCTTCAACTGCCGTTCGGGGGCAGCAATGTCCGGATGAGCTTCGGCAAGGGTGGCAATCGTCCTCAACCCCGGGGTCGGGAACCTCTCCAGCTCACCCGACTCCCCGTCGTCGATCGGATCGAGACGGGACATGGCCTTCTCAAGGTTGGCCCGGTACCCGCAGGAGGGACAATGGACGATCCAGTCCTCACCGGCGGGGCTCCGCTGCATGAATTCGACGGATTGGGAGCCACCCATCGCCCCTGAAGAGGCCTCGACGTCGACCGCATCCAGTCCTATCCGGGCGAAAATCCGTTTGTAGGCCTCCCGGTGCTTCTCGAATCCGACATCGAGACTCGCCTCATCGATGTCCAGGGTGTATGAGTCCTTCATGGTGAACTCGCGGGTGCGAAGCAGACCTGACTTGGGTCTCGGTTCGTCACGGAACTTGGTATGGATCTGATACCAGATCTGGGGCAGGTCTCGATATGAGAAGAGTTCTGTGGCGTGGAGCGCGAAGATCTCCTCTTCGGTCATCCCGAGGACATGGTCGGTGTCCTTGCGGTCCTTCAACCGGAAGAGGTTGGCGCCCATCAGGTCGTAGCGACCCGACTTCTTCCAGATCTCCGCTGGATGAAGGGTGGGGATCATCACCTCCTGACCACCAATCGCATTCATCTCCTCACGGATGATGTCGATCACCTTGAGTCTGACCCTCTGACCGGCAGGGAGCATCGTGTAGGAGCCGGCGGCGATCTGGCGGACGAAACCGCCACGTACCAGAAGCTTGTGACTCACCGCCTCGGCATCGGCAGGTGCGTCCCTGAGAGTGGGTATGTGGGCCTGCGACCAACGCATAAGAGTCCGACACGGTAGTAGTCACGTCGGGTCTGCCGGACTTCTTTATTCCAGAACACTCCCGACCCGGGGTCCAGAGTTCGATGTGGTCTGGAGTGGCGTACGATTTGTCGACCACTGATCAGGAAGGGCATCTGAGGTGAACGAGGCACTCAAACGTCTGGCTGACGACTACTGGCAGTACATTTTGGAGGTCAATCCGACACAGGCTCTCATGCTTGGCGACCACCGGTTTGACGACCGGATCGAGGATCCCGGTCTCGACGCAGAGAACCAGCAGATCTCGACCCTCCGCCGGTTCGCCGAGGCCGCCGAGCAGATCGATCCGGCAGGTCTCACACCGGACGAGCGAATCACCCGGGAGGTGCTGATCTTCGAAGCCTCCACCGAGGCCGACAACCTTGCCACCCGTCCGGCCGAGATGGCGGTCAGCCACATCGTCGGGATGCAGGCGATGATCCCCGCGGTCGCCCCGCAGTTCCCGCTGGTCGAACCCGCCCACGCCCTGGCCATCCGTTCCAAGCTCCGCGGGCTCTCCGACTGGTTCGATGGAGCGGCAGAACGGCTCCGTCAGGGTGTCGCCCGGGGACGGGTCCCGATCGCCTCGACCGCTGAGAAGACCATCGAGCAGGCGATGGGCTTGATCAATGCAGATCACAGCCCGCTGCTCAATCTGAGCGCCCCACAAGGTTGGGATGGTGAGCAGGCGTGGCGCGAGGAGATCGCCAGCATCGTGTCCGATGTGGTCAACCCTGCGATCGCTCGCTGGGCGGAGACCATCAAGAATGAGGTTATTCCCGTAGCCCGACCGGATGACCGCCCCGGACTCTGCTACATCCCCGGTGGCGACGAGGAGTATGCCGCCGCGCTCTACCGGTTCACTACCACCAACCTCACCCCCGAGGAGATCCACCAGATCGGGTTAGAGCAGATCGCCAAGCTGGCCGACGAGTATCGGGAGATCGCCGGTCCGCTCCTCGGCACCAGCGATCTCGGGGAGATCTTCACCCGTATGCGGGACGACAAGTCCCTCCGCTTCACCGAGGGCCCACCGATCGTGGCGGCCTCCGAGAAAGCGATCGAGAAGGCCAAAGCGGTGATGCACGACTGGTTCGGCCGTCTGCCCAAGGCTGACTGCGCCGTCGTCGAGACCGCGTTTGGCCCCGCCGCCTACTACTTCCCGCCGGCGGCCGACGGATCGAGGCCGGGGACCTTCTTCGTCAACACGGCTGACCCTTCCAAGTGGGCCACGTTCGACATCGAGTCCCTCGCCTATCACGAGGCCATCCCGGGTCATCATCTTCAACTGGCGATCTCCTCTGAGCTGGAAGGAATCCCCGAGTTCCGCAAGTACGCCACCATCGCCTCATTCGCTGAGGGTTGGGGTCTTTACACCGAGCGTCTCGCCGAGGAGATGGGGCTGTACGGAAGCGATCTCGACCGGATCGGCATGCTTGCGGCGGACTCCCTCCGCGCCGGACGTCTGGTGGTTGACACCGGACTCCACGCCCTCGGTTGGAGCCGTCAACAGGCGATCGACTACTTCCGGGAGAACTCCCCGATGAGCGACGTCGGAATCGCCAACGAGGTCGACCGGTACATCTCGATGCCGGGCCAGGCATGTGCCTACATGATCGGACGGCTGGAGATCCTCCGGATGCGGGCGGCGGCAATGGACGCACTGGGTGACCGGTTCGACATCAAGGGATTCCAC
>CAYNSP010000164.1:0-2868 GCA_964400035.1 uncultured Acidimicrobiaceae bacterium
GATTCTCTGGCAGCACCTGTTCTGGTTGTTCGGACATCCTGAGGTCTACATCCTGATCCTGCCTGCGATGGGGATCGTCTCCGAGGTGATTCCGGTCTACTCACGCAAGCCCTTGTTCGGATACTCGGCGGTGGTGTTCGCCGGGGCTGCGATCGCCTTCCTCGGCTTCGGTGTGTGGGCGCATCACATGTTCTCCTCAGGGATCACCCCCGTGGCCCAGGCGGCGTTTGGACTCGCCACCATGACCATCGCCATTCCCACGGGTATCAAGATCTTCAACTGGGTGGGAACCATGTGGGGAGGGCGATTAACCCTGAACACTCCGATGCTCTTTGCCATCGGGTTCCTCGCCATGTTCACCATTGGCGGACTGTCCGGTGTCACCCACTCCGTGGTGCCTTCCGACTGGCAGCAGACCGACACCTACTACATCGTCGCCCACTTCCACTACGTCATCTTCGGTGGTGCGGTATTCGGTATCTTCGCCGGGCTCTACTACTGGTTCCCGAAACTGACCGGACGTCTGATGAACGAGAGGCTGGGCAAGACCCACTTCTGGCTCCAGTTCATCGGGTTCAACCTGACCTTTGCTCCCATGCACTGGCTGGGCATGCAGGGAATGGTTCGACGCACCTGGAAGTACCCGCCGGAGTTCGGTCTGCAACCATGGAACATGGCGGTCACCATCGGTTCGTTCATCATCGCCCTCAGCGTCCTGATCTTCATGATCAACTGGTGGAGGAGCAAGAGGCGGGGTCAGCTCGCCGGAATGGACCCGTGGGATGCACGGACAGTCGAGTGGATGATCCCCAACCCGACACCCGAGCACAACTTCACCAATCCACCCGTGGTCACCAAGCTCGATCACTTCTGGCATCTCAAGTATTCGGAGGACGAAGAGGGTCGGCCGGTACGTCGCCCGGAGGCGGAAGAGGTTGTGGCGGCTCTGGAGGAGGAGGGGCTCAACCCCGGTGTCATCCACCTGCCCAATCCGAGCTACTTCCCGTTCCTCATGGCATTGGGCATGCCGATCGCTTTCTGGGGAATCATCTACCACACCACCGCATGGGGTAAGGCGCTGATCGTGATCGGGGCGATCGTGATGCTCACGTCGCTCATCGGTTGGTCGATCGAACCGCTGGAAGAGCCCTACCTCGAGCATCACGAAGACGAAGAAGAAGACGGGGACGATGCTGTTGGCACGCCGGACGAAACAGACGGAGAAGAAGCCGATGGCTGAGCTCGGCCACCAGGTAATCGTCGAACATCACGGCGAACACGAGTCGACCGGGATCGACAATGTCAAGCTCGGGATGTGGGCGTTCCTCAGCTCCGAGTTCCTCTTCTTCGGGGCGCTCATCACCAACTACCTCCTCTATTCGAACCGGTCAGGCTTCGAGGGGATCTATCCGGCGAACGTGTATGACATCCCGTTCACGTCGGTCAGCTCCTTCGTACTGCTGATGAGTTCGCTGACCATGGTCCTCGCCCACAACGCCTGGAGCCGCGATGATCAGAACGGAACCAGGACCTGGTTGTTCGCCACCGCCGCCCTGGGTGCGGTCTTCCTTGGAGGCCAGGTCTTCGAGTTCACCGAGTTCGTCACCCTCCATGGGGCAACGCCTGCCATGAACCCTGCGTGGTCGGCCTTCTATCTTCTCACCGGGTTCCACGGTCTCCACGTGGCCATCGGTGTGATCATGCTCCTCACCCTCTGGGGGATGTCACGTCGGCGGGGCGGCCTCAGCCAGAAGAGTGGCCTCAACCTGGAGATGGTCGGGCTCTACTGGCACTTCGTCGACATTATCTGGATCGTCATCTTCACCGTCGTCTATCTGATCTCGGTGCCCCCGGTATGAGCGCAGATCATCCCGCCCACCCGACTCCTTCCCAGTACTGGAAGATCGCTGCTTTCCTGGCGGTGATCACCGCCGTCGAAGTGGCCATGTACTACATCGACCAGCGACTGGAACTGGGCTTCCTCAACGCCGCCATCCTCGTGATGCTCTCGGCGCTCAAATTCATCGTTGTCATCGGCTGGTTCATGCATCTTCGATTCGAGCGACCCCTGCTCTCCAGATTCTTCACCGGTGGCTTCCTCCTTGCCTGCGCCTGTTATCTGGTCGTTCTATCCGCGATGGGTGTGGTGGCCATACGTGGTGGCTGACAGTCCACACTGGCATCTCCTGCCCTGCCTGACGTCCTGATGACCCTTCAGCCTGGTCGCTTCTTTCTCCCCGGTCCCACCGAGGTCCACCCCGAAGTCCTTGCTGCCCAGACCCGTCCGATGATCGGGCACCGGGGCAAGCCGATCCAGGAACTGATGGGGACCATCGAGCAGGGGCTGCAACCTGTGTTCCAGACCTCACGACCCGTCGTCATCTCGGCGTCATCCGCTACAGGGCTCATGGAAGCGGCCATCCGCAACGGCGTCGGTAGCGGGCGCGTGCTTGCGATGGTCAACGGGGCGTTCTCCGGTCGCTTTGCCGAGATCGCCACCATGTGTGCGAAGGATGTGGAGATCTGGGAGGTGCCGCCAGGGGAAATCCACTCTCCTGAGGCCCTCGAGGACCGGCTCGCATCATCACGATATGAGGCGGTCATCCTCACCCAATCGGAGACCTCCACCGGGGCGCTTCAGGACCTCGAGTCCATCGCCCGGGTAGTCGCCGGATACGACGACACCCTTCTCATGGTGGATTCGGTGACCGGAATCGGTGGGGTGGAGATCCACACCGACGAATGGGAAATCGACTTCATCCTGACCGGGTCGCAGAAGGCACTGGCCCTGCCCCCCGGTCTGGCATTCGCGGTGGCCTCTGAGGCCATGATGGAGCGGGCCCGGACCATCCCCGACCGGGGCTGGTA
>CAYNSP010000165.1:0-2849 GCA_964400035.1 uncultured Acidimicrobiaceae bacterium
CCATATTTGTGAACTATTTCACAAGGGGACAAGGGCCCGGGCTGTGGGCCTTGAGTCCCACGCCTTTGTCCCCCCTTCCGAAGAGGAAGGGGGAAGGGGGGCCTAGGGCTTTGTCCCCCGTTGCGAAGCAATGGGGGAAGGTCCCTGCCGGACGAGGAACGAGTCCGGGAGGTAGGGGGCATCCGTTCACACCAAGACCAGCTCTCGAAGGGGAGAACCAGTGCCTCCTACCCCCACCCTCCGGGTGCGGGGTCCCCTTCCTCCAAGCCGTTCGGCATGGAGGACAAAGGTGCGGGGCGGCTATTCGCCGGTGAAGACGGGTGAGCGTTTCTCCAGATGGGCGGCCATCGCCTCGAAGAGATCCTTCGAGATGAGATGCTCGGAGTTCCACCGGGCGACGAATTCGAGGCCTTCTTCGACGGTTCGCCCGAGACCAGCCTGGAGCACCCGTTTGATCCCACCGGTGACCAGCGGCGAGTTGGCGGCGATGACACCGGCCAGTTGGTCGGCGGCCTCGAATAGGCTCGCCGGTTCGGTCTCGACCCTGCTGACCAGACCGTGGTCCAATGCCCATGCGGCGTCATAGTCCGACCCGGTGAAGGCCATTTCTGCAGTGGTGGCAAGCCCGACGATATGGGGGAGGCGCTGAAGAGCACCCACGTCCGCCACCAGTCCCATCCGTGTCTCACGGATCGAGAACACCGCATCCCGGGAGGCGAGACGCATATCACACGCCGCGATCAGGTTGGCACCGGCTCCGAGGCAATATCCGTGGACCGCGGCGATCACCGGTTTCGACGTGGTGGTGAGACAGGTGAAGGTGTTCTGAAGGGTTCGGACCGACGAGTAGATGTGGTCGGGCGAGACGTCGCCGGAGCCGAACGAGGCCAGCAAGCCCAGGTCGATGCCGACGGTGAAGGCGGGTCCCTTGCCTGCTATCACGATCACCCGGACCTGTCGGTCCCCATCCAGATCGGCGATCGCCATGGGGATGTCATCCCACATGTCCCAGGACATGGCGTTCAACTTCTCGGGTCGATTCAGCCAGAGCCAGGCGACGTGGTCCTTGATCTCTATTTGGAGATGCTGGAAGGTCACTCCCGGGCGCCCCGCCACGCCTCACGCAGTCGGACCTTGCCACCGGTCCTCAGAATCCCACCGGCATATACCCGTCCGGCCACCAGGGTCAGACCGATGATGGTGAGGATCGAGATGCCGATCGCCAGAAGGAACTGCCACCCCGGGATCGCATCGAGGGCGACCCGCACCGGGACCACGAATGGCGAGGTTAGGGGGAACAGGGTTCCCAGGAGGGCGGCCGTGCCGTTGGGGCTGTCCAGGGTGGAGAAAGCGACGAACAGGCCACCGACGGCCACGATCGACATCGGGAAGGACACACTCTGGGCATCCTCCATTCGGGAGGCCAGCGACCCGGCCGCGCCGAAGAGGACGGCGAAGGTGAGGAAGCCGAGGATGAACCAGAGGATCAGGTTGGCGACGGTCAGCGGATCCACCGGGGGAATCTCAAAGTCCGAGAAGCGCACTGCGATAAGGGCCACACCGGCGGTGATCACGAACTGGAGCACACCCAGAGCCCCGATACCGAGGATCTTCCCGCCGAGCAATTGCCATGGTCGGAGGGTGGAGAGCAGGACCTCGACCACTCGGTTGGTCTTCTCCTCGGTGACGCCGGTCAGGATCCAGGTCCCGTAGATGAGCACCGCGATGTAGAGGAGCATCAACCCCACATACGCAACCACTGCCCGTGATGGGTCAGCGGGTTCCTCACCGTTGATGACGGTCAATTCGAGGACGTCGGAGGTCATAACTTCGATCACCTCGGCGGCGGTCTCACCCTCCTCAGCGATGAGGCGTTCCAGTTCGACGGCGGCAGCGCCCTGCTGGAGGAGACGCACCACCTGTGGAGGACCGCTCCACTCCACCCCATCGACCATGATCTCGGTGCCATCGACCAGAACGGCCGATACCCGCTCTTCACGTAAGGCTTCGGTGGCCTCTTCACGGCTGCTGAAGACCGTGGTGTTGAACTGCACGGAAGGTTCATCATCGGGTTCGTCGGTTGCATTGGCGAGGAGGTTCGCCGCCTCGATCACCGCATCGTTGCCCTGACCAAGCGAACCGACCTCATAGATCGTGGTGTCTCCGCCGATGAGCCCGGGGACAATGGTGATGCCCCCGACCAGCAGGACGGCGACAACCGTGGAGGCGATGTAACCCTTCGACTTGAGACGTTCGCGAATCTCCCGCATCGCCACCTTCCACAGCCCGCTCATCTGACCGCCTCCCTGAAGATCTCGGTCAATGACGGTGCGGTGTAGGAGAAGTGCCGGATCCTGCCCAGGTTCTGGGCCTGGCGGATGAAGCCGTCGATGTCGGTGTCAGCGTCGATGGTGAAGCTGTGGTGGGTGCCGCTCGAGGAAGCCGAATGGATCTGACCGAGAGTGTCGAGGAACGGTGTGATGTCCCCGTCGACCTCCACCTCGAGATGTCGGAGTGGTGACGAATCCTTGAGCTGTTTGACGTCTCCCTCGACCACCACCCGTCCGTAGTTGACGATGGCGACCTCTTCACAGAGATCTTCGACCAGGTCGAGTTGGTGGGAGCTGAAGACCACCGCCTTGCCATGATGCGCCTGCTCCCGGAGTACATCCGACATGAGGTCGACGGCCATCGGGTCTAGACCGCTGAAAGGTTCGTCCAACACCAACAGGTCAGGTTCGTGGACCAGGGCCGCGATCAACTGAACCCGCTGCTGGTTCCCGTGGGAGAGGGTCTCGACAGCGTCACCGCGCCTTGTGCTCAGCCCGAACTCCTCCAGGAGGGCGTCT
>CAYNSP010000166.1:0-2836 GCA_964400035.1 uncultured Acidimicrobiaceae bacterium
TCCCGGGGAACACCCTGCCCACCATGAAGGCGATCACCTCGAGGATCGACCCGAGTGACGGCGCATCGACACTTGCCCCGACGTATCCGATCCGGGACAACTCGAAGATGACGGTGAACAGGATCGGCCCGCCGAGGAGCATCCATTTGGTGGGGAGGGCGATCCCGACCCCGACCCCGACGACCAGGGCGGCGGCCATGGTGATGAGGGCCTGTGTGGTGGTCACCGGGCCTCTCGGGGTGAACTCGGCCGCCAGCTGGGCGAAGGTGGCTATCACGGCGACCGCTATTGCGATACCGATCCAACGGTTCGACCACATCCAATCGAGGACGCCGGGTGGGGCGGTGATCTCAGCAGGTGGTCGGGTCTGCACGGTTGTCATTGGTTTCTCCTGTGAACTCTCAACCCTCCAATTCTCAGGGAACGCACCGGTGCGGCGGTAGGGGATTCAGTCACCCCGTTTCGGGACCTAGAGCGTCGTTCAGTGCTCCAACAGGTGAAGGTCGAGGAACTCCCGGATGAGGCGGTTGAGGTCCCTCAACGTCTCACGTGGGTCGGCGCTGGAGGGATGGCCGTTGAGAATCCGGGTGAGGATCGGACTCGACAGCGAGAGGTCGGTGAGATGGAGGTGGCCGACACCTTCCAGATGGACATTGCGGACGGTGGGATCGTCGAAGGCCTTGACATTCCGCCGGTATTGGGGCCACTCATCGAGATGACCCCATGCACTGTCGGTGTACACATGGAGCACGGGCACCGGATAGGGGTCGGGATCCCAGACGAATCGACCGTCCTCTACCCCGACGATGTCGGCCAGGTAGGGCGCTTCGAGGGCGACCACCGCTTCGATGCCCTGGCGGACACGGCCCAATCCGAGCACCGCCGATCCACCGAGGGAGTGTCCGACCAACCCGATCCGCTCGGGATCGACCTGCGGCAGCTCCGGATCCGATCCTGAGGCCACCGCATCGATGACCGATTCGAGGTCCGCGATCCTCGAACCCATCCATTTGCGATAGGAGATCAGACTGCCTTCCGGGTCGAGGCTGGCGTCCTCGCGTCGCAACTCATCGAGGTACCCCCGATCGATCCAGGAACGGTGTCCGTCCGTGTCCTTCGACATCAGGGCATGGCCGGGATGATCCGGGGAGACCACCAGGTATCCGTGGGAGGCCAGGTCGAGGTAGAGGGAGAGGTTGGAGTCCCTGACCCCCATGCTTCCGTGGGAGAAGACCACCAGGGGGAGGGGATCGCTAGCACCTTCGGGATACCAGATCCCGAGGGTGATCCCATCAACGGTGCGGGTGGCCGTGGCCACCGCATGATCGCCGGTCGGGTCGAGGGGGTGGTAGGGAGGGAAGACCACGATGGGGAGGACCACCAGGATGGAGACGGTGATGACCAGCACCCGTTTCACCACCCGGAGGAATCTCCCGCGTGCGGGGGCGGGGCGGGAGTATCGCCAGAGCCGCCAACCCACCAGCAGGATGGCCCAGACGGCGAGCGGGATCCAGACCACTAGAAGAATGCGGCGGCGTCGATGGTGGCCCGGAAGAACACGCCCTCACCATTTTCGGAAGGCCCGGGACGCCAGCCAGCCTCGAAGGAGGCGGGAAGGATCACCCCGTCGAACGCCTTTTCACCATCGAAGGCGACGGCGAACGTCTCCTCACGGAATCCGGTCCCGTCCGGGTTTCCCCAGCGGGGGAGGGTCAGTTCGGTGAGGCGGTTGTCGGCGTCGAAATTCATCGTGATCCGATGGGTTAGATCGGCGGTTTCGACGGTGGCCACCGCGGTATTGGTGGTCGCACCGAACCAGGCGACCGTGCCGCTGCGGGAGACGAACGGGGTGAACACGAGGAGTTCGGCGGCGAAACGTCCGGCGGCACTGCGGGTGACGTCGTCGTCCTTCTGACGCATCACCGGGAACAGACCGAGCAGTCGCCAGTCCATCTCCCCGATCTCTTCGGCGTACAGGTCGAACCCCTTCACCTGCATCACTCCGCGTCCGGCTTCGGCGGCCCAGATGAATCCGCGACGGCTGATCACCTGGTGTGCGGTGAATGGGCGCCACTCGCCGAGACGGATCTCGCCATGCATTCGTAGACGGACGCCGCGCAGGTCGACTGTGTCGGCCGGGGCGACCCGGTCGAGCCAGCCGGCGACAGGGTCGGGGAGTGCCGTCGCCGCCGGTGTGGTCGTGGTCGGATGGGTCAGGACATCCCAGAGATGGCGGATCCGCTCGGGGAGGAAACCCGGTGCGGTGGTCAGTTCCGGTGCTGCAGGCTGAACCACGTTGCGACCAACAGGGTCAGTGTCGAGATGACAAGGCCGATCGGGGCTGCGGTGGCCATGGCTCCGACCGCGATCAGGGAGAAGATGGAAGCCGCGATCACCAGTGCCGTCCAACGTCCGCCCCTCATCACCTGGTATCCGGAGATGACGAAGAGGACGGTCGCGAGGGCCCAGAGCACGGCGAACCCGATGCCCAGCATGGTTCCGGGCTCGGGCCGGGCCATGGCGTAGGTGAGGTCGCCGGGTTCGGCCAACTCGAGCAGGAGGGCGACACCCATCAGGTGGATGAGGCCGTGGATGATGAGGGCGATGCCGACCGGGAGCCGCAGCCATCTTGTGGCCTGCGGTTCGGTGGTCACGTCCAACGCTTGGACAGGTTCGATTCTCATGGCCTGCAACCTATGCCGTCAGACATCGCATTCTCAGGGCCGAAGGTCCCGACACGACGGGCTGGTGTTCCCGCCGCGAGGAGTGAGTCGGCGTAGGTGTTTCTGGACGCGGAGTGGCTGTCGAGGTCCAGGCTCGATCGTGAGGGCTCACG
>CAYNSP010000167.1:0-2810 GCA_964400035.1 uncultured Acidimicrobiaceae bacterium
CGCCGAGAGCATCGTGAGGCTCTACTACTGACGGGTAGTGTCGGGGGAGGCATGGGATACAGCTACTCGCGGTCGGTGACAGTTCGGGCCTACGGGTTCCTCGTCGCCTTTTCGGCATGGGCGCTCTATTACGGGCAGGGGCTGACCGGGACCGGATCGGCGTTGATGGTCCTGATCGCATCCTCGGTGATAGCGCTCATCTTCCTCATCTGGTGGCGCAAGCCCGGGCTGTGGATCGAGTTCGGTGCGGTGGCGATCCTGATCGGAATCTTCTACCCGATCGTCTTCAACGTCGGGCAACAGCTCGAATCCCAGGTAAGCAGGGACGCGCTGATGGTCGGATCCTTCGCCTTGGGGGCGTTACTCGTTTTCGGGAAGGTTCCACAGCGCTGGCTCGGTCGGACACAGGAGTAACCATCCGGAACCCGACGGGCCCGTCCTGATTGGTCGGCGGATCTTCGAAACGGCGATAAGCCGCCCGGGTGACCACCGGGATGCTGCCACCAGCCACCCTTCTCCACCTTGACCCGAATCCGTCCTGTCGGATCCGGTGGTGGATCACACCGTCCCGGGGGAGCGAGCTTTCAGCTGAGACTGCGGCCCCCGCCAATGACGATCACCTCACCGGTGATGTATGACGATTGCGGACCGAGGAGGAAGGCGACCAGATCGGCGACCTCGGAGGGTTGGCCCATCCGACCCAGGGGGATGGCCGACACCATTTTGCTGAGGACGTCTTCGGGAATGGCCATCGCCATCTCGGTTCCGATAAGCCCCGGGGCCACGGCATTGACTCTGACCCGCGGTGCCAGGCCCAGTGCCATCGCTCGGGTCATCCCGACCACCCCACCTTTCGACATGGAGTAGTTGAACTGTCCGAAGTTCCCGAGATACGCCCTGGACGCAATGTTCACGATGGAAGACCCCGTATCCATCAGCGGTGCCAGAGCATTGCTCAATCGGTAGGCGGAGCCGAGATTCACGTCGAGGACCGCCTGGAAGTCAGCGTCGGTCATGTTGACCAGGCGGGCATCCCGGGTGATGCCGGCATTGTTGACCAGGCCCACCAATTCGACCCCGGAGGCCGCCTCCCGAACCGCACCGACGCCCTCTTCGGTGGTCAGGTCGACCTGGACCGGAATCGATCCGTCGAGGTCGATGTCAGGTGATAGGTCCACCGCGATCACTCCGAGCCCATCAGCGAGGAGTCTTTCCGAGATCGCCCGGCCTATTCCCCGGGCTGCACCGGTCACCACAACCGCCCGGGTCACGGGAGGGCCTTTCCGATATGGCCGGGGCCGATCCGGATCAGCTCACCTGTCACCGCCGGATCGGAGAGCAGGTAGCTTGCCCATCGCTCGACCGGAGCGGGGTCGTCGTCGTAGGCGATGACGTTTGCGGTCCACCCCTTGGATCGACCTTCCAGTGCTGCCGTCCGGGCCGCTGAAACCAGGCCGGCGGCGACCATGGCGTTGCCTGCACCCCTTCGTCCGAGGAGATCGTCGGTCCTGACCACGTAGACGAACGATTCGCCGGATTGGGCAGCCCGGCGACTCATCTCGAAAGCACGCTCCAGTTCGGCCCGGATCCCGGCCCAGTCCTCGCCGACCTTTGCCGCAAAGAAGATGTTCATGCAGTGACCACGCGTCCTTCTGCCACCAGTTTGCTGATAGTTGCGTTGTCGACGCCGACCTCACGGAGGACCTTCTCGGTGTGGGCGCCCAGTACCGGTGGCGGGGTCTCCGCCAGTGTCCGTTGGTCATCGAAGCGAATCGGCGAGCCCGTGACCCTGACCGGTCCTGCGGTCGAGTGGTCGAACTCGACGAGCATCCCGTGGTGTCTCGCCTGGGGGTCGTCGAACGCCTCGGCGATGGTGAGCACCCGGCCGACCGGGAGACCCGCGAGTTCGAGGACATGTATCCAGTGCTCGACCGTGTTGGTGGCGAAGATCCGGTTCAGTTTGCGGATCAATGATTGGCGGTTGGCGGTGCGATCGGCGTTGGTCGGATAGTCGGTCGCCAGATCGCCGCGTTCTAACGCGTCGGCCAGCAGTTCGAAGTGACGATCGGAGACGATGGCCAGGGTGAACGGACCGTCGGAGGCCTCGAAAACCTGATTCGGGGTGAGAAACGGGCTTGCGGTTCCGGTGCGTTCGGGTTGGGAATTGGAGGCGTGGGCGAGGGCGTTCCATCCGGACTGGACCGCCATCAACCCGTCACGAAGTGAGATGTCGATGCGACGCCAGCGGCGGGGATGCTCGGCGAGGGCGGCTGTCACTGCGAGTGCGGCATTGGTTCCCGCGGTGTAGTCGGCGATGGTGGTCGCGGTCTTCCGTGGGCCGTCTTTCGGATCCCCGGTGATCGACACCATCCCGGACTCTCCCTGGAAGATGACATCCACTCCGGCCCGTTTCGCATACGGTCCGTTGGCACCGAATGCATTGATCGAGCAGTAGACCAGGGTCGGGTTCAGTTCCCGGCATCGGTCCTCACCGAGTCCGAGACGTTCCATGGCCCCATGGCGGAGGTTGTTGACGAGAACGTCGGCCTTGCGGACAAGGTTGTCCAGCACCCGCTTGGATACCCAGTCGCTGGTGTCGATAGCCACCGACTCCTTGCCCCTATTGACCACCATGAAAAAGAGCGACTCACCGTTCTGGAAGGGTCCGAAGCGGCGTGACAGGTCACCCTCGGGCGGTTCCACCTTGATCACCCTCGCCCCGAGATCGGCGAGCAGCATCGTGGCGTAGGGAGCGGCGATCAGGTTGCCCAGTTCGACGACCACTACTCCGGTGAGGGGCCCGTCAGACA
>CAYNSP010000168.1:0-2803 GCA_964400035.1 uncultured Acidimicrobiaceae bacterium
GTACGCCCCGTACGCCGGCTCGGCCATCGGCCAGCACTGGATGTACAACGGGGAGCACGCCCTGGTGATGTTCGATGACCTCTCCAAGCAGGCGGTCGCCTACCGTGAGATCTCATTGCTCCTCCGGCGTCCCCCCGGCCGTGAGGCTTATCCCGGTCATGTGTTCTACCTCCACAGCCGACTCCTCGAGCGTTGTGCCCGTCTCTCCGACGAGCTGGGCGGTGGCAGCCTGACCGGTCTTCCGGTGATCGAGACCAAGGCCAACGACATCTCGGCCTACATCCCGACCAACGTCATCTCCATTACCGATGGCCAGTGCTTCTTGGAGACCGACCTGTTCTTCCAGGGTGTCCGGCCGGCATTGAACGCAGGTGAGTCGGTCTCCCGTGTCGGTGGTAACGCCCAGATCCCGGCGATGAAGAAGATCGCCGGTCCTTTGCGACTCAACCTGGCCCAGTTCCGTGAACTGGCTGCCTTCGCCGAGTTCGGATCCGAACTGGACGCTGCCTCCCTGGCCCAGCTGGAGCGTGGTCGTCGGGTGGTCGAAGTGCTCAAACAGCCACAGTTCCAGCCGGTTCCGGTCGAGGAGCAGGTGCTGGTCCTCTTCGCGGTCACCGAAGGCCACATGGACGACGTAGCCGTCGCTGACATTCGCCGTTTCGAGAATGAGCTCCGCGAGTTCTTCAAGGGCCGGTACAGCAACGTCCTGGCAACCATCCGGGAGACCGGGAAGCTGCCCGAAGACGACTCGATGGCCGAAGGCATCAGGGCCTTCAAGGAGACCTTCTCCGGGAGCGGGGAGTAAGGCACTAGATGGCCAGCGCCGCACTTCGCGACACCCGACGCCGGATCAAGAGCGTCGAGGCGACGAAGAAGATCACCCGTGCAATGGAGTTGATCGCGGCCAGTCGCATCCCCAAGGCGCAGGCCCGTGTCATCGGGTCCAAGCCATACACCGAGAAGCTGATCGAGGTCATCAAGAACGTGGGCGCTGCCGGTTCAGGTGGCGGCCATCGTCTTCTTGAGAGAAGGGACCCACGCCGGGTCGGGGTACTCGTGGTTGCCTCGGACCGTGGTCTCGCCGGTGCCTATGCGTCGAACATCATCAGGATGGCCGAGGTCCGGGTTCACGAGCTGGCCCGTGAGGGCAAGGACGTGGTCATCTATGCCGTCGGGAAGAAGGCCCAGTCCTACTTCCGCTATCGGGGGCACCGCATCGAGCAAGCCTGGCTCGGGGTCACCGACACCCCCGGTTATGGGGACGCCAGGGCGATCGCCCGAACCGTGATGGCGGCCTACGCCGAGGAACGCATCGATGCTCTGGAAGCCTTCTTCACCCGGTTCCAGTCGGCCCTCACCCAGGTGCCCAACTCTCTGGAAGTGCTCCCCATCACCCGCCCCGAGATGGCCGATGAGGAGAGGGCGGCCCGGGTGGCCTACGAGTTTGAACCATCGCCGGATGAGATTCTCAACCGTCTCCTCCCCATGTACGTGGAGGCGATCGTGTTCAACCTGCTCCTCGAGGCGTCGGCCTCGGAGCACAGTGCCCGCCGCAGGGCGATGAAGGCGGCCACTGACAATGCTGAAGAGTTGATCAAGACCCTGAGGGTGCAGGCCAACCGTGCCCGCCAGGCGGAGATCACTACTGCTATTACCGAAATCGTTGGTGGGGCCGAGGCCCTCGTGGATTCAAACTGACCGAGGAGTGAGCTGAAATGAGCGAAGCAAGAGGCGAAGGCCGGATCGTCAAAGTGGCAGGTCCGGTCGTGGACGTGGAGTTCCCACCGGACGCGCTACCCGAGATCCTGAATGCCGTCGAGATCCACTACACCCTGCAGGGTGCCGACCGGATGGTGCTCGCCGAGGTCGCCCAGCATCTGGGAGGTTCGAAGGTCCGTGCCATCGCCATGGCCCCGACCGATGGTCTTGTCCGGGGTGCCCGCGTCGTTGACACCGGCTCGCCGATCACGGTTCCGGTCGGAGATCAGACTCTCGGCCACATCTTCAACGTATGGGGCGAGTCACTCGACGCACCGGACATGGACTTCTCCGAACCCCGCTGGCCGATCCACCGGACTCCTCCCGCCTTCGAGGACGTGGAGCCCCAGAAGACAGTCTTCGAGACCGGTATCAAGGTCCTCGACCTGATCTGCCCCTATCTCCAGGGTGGGAAGATCGGTCTGTTCGGTGGTGCCGGTGTCGGCAAGACCGTCCTCATCCAGGAGATGATCAACCGTGTCGCCACCCAGCATGGTGGTGTGTCGGTGTTCGCCGGCGTCGGTGAGCGGACCCGTGAAGGGAACGACCTCTACCTCGAAATGCAGGAGACCGGGGTCATCGAGAAGGCCGCTTTGGTTTTCGGTCAGATGGACGAGCCCCCCGGGGTCCGTCTCCGTGTCGCCCTTTCCGCCCTGACCATGGCGGAGTACTTCCGTGATGTCCAGAACCAGGACGTGCTGTTGTTCATCGACAACATCTTCCGGTTCACCCAGGCAGGCTCCGAGGTCTCCACACTTCTCGGCCGGATGCCTTCCGAGGTGGGTTACCAGCCCAACCTGGCCGACGAGATGGGATTCCTTCAGGAGCGGATCACCTCGCTGAAGGGTCGTTCGATCACCTCCCTCCAGGCGATCTACGTCCCTGCCGACGACATCACCGACCCGGCTCCCCACACCGCATTCGCCCACCTGGACGCCACCACGGTGCTTTCCCGGCCGCTGACTGCCCTCGGTATCTATCCGGCGGTCGACCCTCTTGACTCCACGAGCCGTGCCCTCGACCCGCAGATCGTCGGTGCCGAGCA
>CAYNSP010000169.1:0-2773 GCA_964400035.1 uncultured Acidimicrobiaceae bacterium
AAGGTCTTGTGGCTGTAGATGTAGGCCGGAGTGCCGGTCTTCTCGACGATGTCCTCGAACCGGTCGATGTCGCGTTGCGGGTCGACAACGATGACGACGTCCTCGTGACTCAAGATGTAGGTGGTGTCTCCCAGGCCGGGGGTACGTATCGGCTGTATCTCCACCGCTCAGTCCTGCATTCCGAGAGCTTTCATCCCACCGGCCATGTTGGCGGCACCCTCGTACCCGATCGAGATCAGATAGGCGGTCACCCGTTCGGACCGGTTGCCGGACCGGCACACGGACAGGATCGGTCGGTCCTTGGGCAATTCGTCGATGCGATCGAGGAGTTCGGTCATCGGTATCAGCAGGGCACCCGGCAGGGTGCCCAGGACCCACTCCTCGGGTTGACGGACATCGACGATGACACCGTTGGTCTCCTCAACCCATCTCTCCCAATCCGCTGCGTCCACTGTCGGTACCGGCATAGGTTTGATCCTATTCCGGGTTGGAGGGTGCCTGCCGTTGCCGGGGTCGTTGCCTCTACACTGCGCGTCCAGCGACTCCGGAGGGACCATCGACATCGCAGTGCTCGCATCGGGTACCGGCACCAACCTTCAGGCACTGATCGACACACCCGAGATCCGGGAGCGAATCGTGGTCGTGATCTCAGACCGACCCGGTGCCTTCGCCCTGGAGCGGGCCCGTGAAGCCGGCATCGCGACCATGGCAGTTCCCTTCGGTGACTACCCCGATCGTGAGTCGTTCAGCCTTGCGGTGGCCGATGCGGTCGATGCTGCCGGAGCAAAGGGAGTCGTGCTGGCCGGGTTCATGCGGATCCTCTCGCCCCAGTTCATCGAACGGTTCCCCGATCGAATCCTCAACATCCACCCGTCTCTGTTGCCTGACTTCCCCGGCAAACATGCTGTCGAGGACGCTCTGGAAGCAGGCGTGAAGGTGAGCGGGGTGACGGTGCACTTCGTTGATGAGGAGGTCGACCACGGTCCGATCGTGGCGCAGAGGGAGGTGCGGGTCGAGCCTGACGACACTGCCGAGAGTCTTCACCAGAGGATCCAGGAGATCGAACATGTTCTCTACCCCGAGGTGGTGAGGAGGTTCGTCTCCGGTGGTCTGTATGTGGAGGGCGGAAAGGTGTTCCATCGGTGAGGGCACTGGTAAGTGTTTATGACAAGACGGGGCTGGTCGGTTTCGCCCGGCGTCTCGTCGACCTCGGATGGGAGATCGTGTCTTCCGGGGGCACTGCGACGGCTCTGGAGGAGGCAGGCATTTCGGTGACCCGGGTGAGTGATGTGACCGGGGCGCCGGAGATTCTCGGGGGTCGGGTCAAGACGCTGCACCCCCGGATCCACGGTGGGATCCTGGCACGGGACAGCCGAGATGATGCCGAACTCGAGGCCAACGGGATCGAGCGTTTCGACATGGTGGTGTGCAATCTCTATCCGTTCCGGGAGACCCTCGAGGTCGAGAGCGATCCCGACCGGCTCGTCGAGATGATCGATATCGGCGGTCCGGCGATGGTCCGTGCCGCTGCCAAGAACCACCGGTTTGTGACGGTGGTGGTGTCGCCCGACCAGTACGACGAAGTAGCCACGGCCGTCGAGAACGGTGGTGCGGACGCCGATCTGAGACGACGGCTCGCCGCCGATGCGTTCTTCCATACCGCCAGCTATGACGCCGCGATCGTGGGCTGGCTGGGCAACGACCGGGTGCTGCCGCTTCGTCATGCCGGCACCCTCCGATACGGGGAGAACCCGCACCAGGGCGCCGACCTGTTCCGGATCGACGGTGGGGACTCATGGTGGTCGAAAGCTGTAATCCACCAGGGCAAGGAGATGTCGTTCAACAATTACGTCGACGCCGAGGCGGCGTGGCGTCTTTGCAACGATCTGGGTGAGGGGTCGGCGGTCATCGTCAAACACACCAATGCCTGTGGGGCGGCGGTGGCTCCCACGATGCATGACGCCTTCGAGGCCGCCTGGGATGGTGACTCGCTGGCCGCTTTCGGCGGTGTCGTGGCGCTGGGTGGGGAGCTGGACCGGACTACCGCTGAGGCGATGGCTTCCAGGTTCATCGAGGTGGTGGTGGCCAGGGCCGTGTCGCCCGAAGCTCTCGAAGTGCTGGGTGCAAAGACCGCCCTGCGGATCCTCACCGCACCACCCCCCGGTCGTGGTGTCGACTATCGGGGGATCGATGGCGGGCTTCTCGGTCAGGACTCAGACCACTTTGGAACCGAGGAGTGGACGGTCGTCTCCAACAGGCAACCGTCGGAAGCGGAACTGGCGGATCTGAGGTTCGCCCGGATCGTGGCGGCCCACACCAAGTCCAATGCGATCGTGATAGCCCGCAATCAGCAGGCGGTGGGTATCGGTGCCGGGGACCAGTCCCGTGTCGGGGCAGGGGAGAGGGCGGTTCTGAGGGCCGGCGACCGGGCCAAGGGTGCTGTCGGCGCATCTGACGGGTTCTTCCCGTTCCGGGACGGTGTCGATGTGCTCGTTGCGGCGGGGGTCACCGCGGTCGTCGAACCTGGAGGGTCGCGGAACGACGCCGAGGTGATCACTGCCGCAGACGAGGCCGGTATCGCCCTCGTCTTCACCGGAGCCCGCCACTTCAAACACTGAAACCCCCAACGGTCGCGACTGAATGGTCCGGGGTTGGATGGTTCTGAGGTTCCTTCGGTTTGCTGGTGATCCTGGTTCCGGGGCGACCCTGGTGGGGGTGGCCCCTAGGTAGTTCGGACCAGGTGTTTGAGTCTGGGGTCGAGAGCTTCCCACTG
>CAYNSP010000170.1:0-2762 GCA_964400035.1 uncultured Acidimicrobiaceae bacterium
CCTCATGTCGGTCGAGATCGAGGATGTTTCGGAGGACTACGGCGCACTCGCCCTCCAGGGTCCGTACTCCCGGGAGATACTCAACCGGCTCACCCCCGACATCGCCGACCTCGGCTATTTCCGGCTCACCGAAACCAAGCTGGGTGACATCCCCGTGATCATCTCCCGCACCGGTTACACCGGGGATCTGGGATACGAGATCTGGGTCGAGTCCGACAACGCGGTCGCAATGTGGGATCGGCTATTCGAGATGGCCCGCCCCTACGGTGTGATCCCCTTCGGCCAGGACGCCCTGCTCACCACCCGGATCGAAGCGGGACTGATCCTGATCGACATCGATTACAACCCCTCCCGTTATGCCTGGAACGACGACCAGCGGGTCACACCGACCGAACTCGGCATGGGCTGGATGATCCGGGACCTCGACAACGACGACCGTGCCTTTATCGGGCGTCGCGCCATCGAGAAAGAGATAGCCACCGGGTCATCACGATGGCGGACTGTCGGGATCATGGTCGATTGGACCGACTGGTACCGGGCGTACAACCATCGTGGCCTGATTCCCCCCATGGACCACCACCCCACCTCGGGAGCGATGATGCTCTACGACAGCGACGAGCAGCAGATCGGGTGGACACCCAGCTTCTGCTACTCGCCGGTCCTGCAACGGCACATCGGGATCGCCCGGGTCAGACCCGAGGTGGCCCGGATCGGCACCAGACTCGGTCTTGAGGTCACCATCGACCACCGGTATGAGTTGGTCGGTTCCGAGGTGACCAAACTGCCCTTCTACAACCCTCCGAGAAAGACTGCCTGAGTGTGAGCATCTCAAACCAATACGACGCCATAGTCATCGGTGGTGGACACAACGGTCTGGTCAATGGCGCCTACCTGGCCAAGGCCGGGCTCAAGACACTGATCCTGGAACGCCGACATGTGGTCGGTGGCGCCGCCATCACCGAGGAGCTCTATCCGGGTTTCAGCTTCACCACCTTCTCCTACGCCCTGAGCCTGCTCCGCCCCGAGATCATCCACGAGCTGGAACTGGTCAAGCACGGGTTCATGCCCCTGCTCATGCCGTCGAGCTTCTGTCCCACCGAGGACGGTGACTATCTGCTGATCGGGGAGGACAAGGACGAGAACCACCATCAGATCGCCCGGCACTCGAAGCACGACGCCGATGCCTACGACGCTTACAACCACATGATGCATGAGGTGGTCCACGCCATCCGTCCGCTGATGGACTCGATCCCACCCGACATCACCTCGAAGGACCCCGAGGAGCGGGCACGGCTCGCCGCCATCGGTTCCTACCTGGGCGACCTGCCGCCGAGGGTCCTCCACAACCTGGTCAGACTTACCACCGGAAGCGCTGCCGACGTTCTCGAGGACTACTTCGAGACCGACATCATGCAGGGCTGGCGGGCATCATCGGGGATCATCGGGAGCAAGGTCGGCCCGCGGTCTCAAGGGTCGGGCCTGGTGCTCCTCTATCACTCGTTCGGTGAGCACGACGGAGCCTACGGCGCATGGTCGTTCCACAAGGGTGGAAACGGCGGGTTCACCCAGGTGCTGGCCAGGGCTGCCGAGGCATTCGGCGCGGAGATCCGACTTGAGTCCCCGGTTAGCTCGGTCGTGACCAGAAACGGCAAGGCGACCGGCGTCGTCCTCGAAGACGGCACAGAATTCGCCGCCAACACGGTGGTCAGCGCACTGGATCCCCGCAACACCTTCCTCCGTCTGGTCGAACCCCGCGAACTGCCCACCGACCTAGTGGAGAACATCCAGCGTTACCGGTTCCAGGGGGTGTCGGCGAAGGTCAACTTCGCCCTGGAACGGAACCCCACCTACCCGGGTTTGGAAGGTCGGAGCGACCACTACAGAGGGTTCCTCAACGTGGGGCCAAGTCTCGACTATCTCGAGAAGGCCTTCGACGACGCCAAGTACGGGTGGTACAGCCAGCGTCCCTACATCGACGGGTGCATTCAGTCGAACATCGACCCTGACATGGCCCCACCCGGCAAGGCGGTGATGTCCTGCTTCATCCAGTACGCGCCCTACCACCTACGAGAGAGCGATTGGGACACCGAGCGAAACCGGTTCGGCGATCTCGTACAGAACCGTCTCAATGAGATCTTCCCCGACTTCAACGAGCTGGTTCTCCACCGGGAAGTGGTCACCCCGCTGGACATCGAGCGGACGGTCGGTCTCAGTGAGGGGAACATCTTCGCTGGCGAGTTCCTGCTCCCCCAGATGTTCTTCTTCCGTCCGGCACCGGGTTGGAATCAGTATCGGACGCCGATCGAGGGGTACTACCAGTGCGGTTCGGGCACCCACCCCGGTGGATGCGTGATGGGGGCACCCGGCCGTTTCGCCTCACAGCAGATCCTTGGGGACCTCGCAAAGACGACCTGAACTTCAACCGGTTGGGCGGTTAGCCCTGACCGTTCCCCTGATTCCCCTGGTTACCTGAGTTGCCCGGTCCCTTACCGGGGTTCTCCTTACCCTGATTGCCCGGGTTTCCCGGGCTACCGGCTTTTCCCTGGTCATTGCCCTGAATGCCGGAGTTCCCCTGGTTCCCGGAGTTCCCCCGGTTCCCCTGATTACCCGAGTTCCCCTGATTGCCCGAGTTGCCCTGGTTCCCCGAGTTCCCCTGGTTCCCCGAGTTCCCCTGGTTCCCCGAGTTCCCCTGCTTCCCCGAGTTGCCCTGGTTCCCCTGGTTCCCCTGATTCCCCTGATTCCCCTGGTTTCCCTGATTCCCC
>CAYNSP010000171.1:0-2759 GCA_964400035.1 uncultured Acidimicrobiaceae bacterium
CGAACTGGTGGCAGGCGACGAAGGTCGGTTCCTGGATCAGGTAGGTGGAGGTGATGGGGCGTGGGGAGAAGCGGAGGTGGGAGACGGTCTGGGAACCAGACTTCTTCGAGTCGTAGACGAAGTACCCCTGCCCGTAGAGGTCGGTGTGCTCCCCGACGATCTGGACGGTGTTCTTGTTTGCGCCGACCGTCCCGTCCGACCCGAGTCCGTAGAAGACCGCCCGGACCACGTCGTCGGGTTCCTTCCAGGGGGAGGTGTCATAGGCAACCGAGGTGCGGGACACGTCGTCGACGATCCCCACCGTGAAGTGCTCGGTCGGGGGTCGGTCGTCGTCGAGGACGCTGAGAACCATGGCAGGTGTGAACTCTTTCGAGGAGAGGCCATACCGGCCTCCGACCACTTCCGGTATCGAGGACCGGTCCGGCCATCGTTCTGCGAGGGCGGCGACCACATCCATGTAGAGCGGTTCGCCGGGGGCACCCGGCTCCTTGGTCCTGTCGAGAACCGTGATCCGACGCACCGTCGGGGGCAGGGTCCGACAGAACCTGGCGGCATCAAAGGGTCGGTAGAGACGGACATTGACCGCTCCGACCTTCTCACCGACTGCGGTGGCACGGTCGATCGCCTCCCGGACGGCTCCCAGGCCGGAACCCATGATGACGACCACCCTCTCGGCGTCGGGGGACCCGTGGTACTCGAACGGTGCGTAGTGGCGTCCGGTCAGAGCGGCGAACCGCTCCATCGACGCCTCAACCAGGTCCGGGACTGCCATGTAGTACGGGTTGGCAGCCTCCCTCGCCTGGAAGAAGACATCCGGATTCTGGGCGGTGCCCCTGATGACCGGTCGATTCGGGTTCAGGGCGCGGTTTCGGTGGGCGCTGATCAGGTCGGGGTCGATGATCTCCCTGAGCGCGGCGTGGGGGACCGTCTCGACCGGTGTGATCTCATGCGAAGTTCGGAACCCGTCGAAGAAGTGGAGGAAGGGGACCCTGCTGCGGAGGGTGGCGTCATGGGCGATGACCGCCATGTCATGCGATTCCTGGGAGCAGGTGGACGCCAGCATGGCGAACCCGGTCTGGCGGGCTGCCATCACATCGGAGTGGTCACCGAAGATGGAAAGAGCATGGGTTGCGATCGACCGGGCGGCTACGTGGATGACTGTGGGTGTCAGTTCCCCTGCGATCTTGTACATGTTGGGGAGCATCAGCAGGAGGCCCTGCGAAGAGGTGAAGGTGGTTGAGAGGGCGCCGGTGAGTAGGGCGCCATGCACCGCTCCGGCCGCCCCAGCCTCGCTCTGGAGTTGGATCACCCGGGGGACGACACCCCAGAGGTTGGGTTTGCCCCGGGAGGACCATGCGTCGGACAGCTCCCCCATGGGGGATGCCGGCGTGATCGGGTAGATGGCGATGACCTCGCTCAACGCATGAGCGATGAGCGCGGCCGCCTCGTTCCCGTCGAGCATCTCCCTGGTGTGTGCCACCACGGGACTGTTGCTGGTCATTGCCAGCAAACCTATGGCCGCTCCGCCCCGTTTTACAGGGTCGAAAGGCCCGCCTGGAGGGGACCTATATGGGCGCTACGGGTTAGTTCATCCCCGCGACTACCGCTGCCACTGCCTCGGAGCGCACCCGAGGAGATCAAGCAGTATCTCGGGGACTCTTCGATCACGGTGACGGTGAATATCCACGGCCACCTGTTCCCTTCCCGGACCCGAGAGCTTGCGGATGCCCTCGACGGCCTATACCGAGAAATTCAGACGGACCCCACGGACAAAGCCCGACCCGAGGAAAGGTCGGGGAACGACGGGAAGCGAAAAGGTCAACTATCCATTGACGATGTCGGGGTGGGTCCCGTGGGACTCGAACCCACAACCAACGGGTTAAAAGCCCGGTGCTCTACCAATTGAGCTAGAGACCCTTGGGGAGATCCAATTCTACCCGGTGGTCAGAGGCTGGCCGCCGGTGGATGGTCTCGTCAGGCGTCGCGGAGGACGGGTTCGCTGGAGAGAACCTTCGAGTGCCAACGGAGCGGGCCGGGCTTACCGAAGAGATAACCCTGTGCGAACTCGACCCCGAGCTCACCGAGGACATCACGCTCCGGTATCGATTCAACACTCTCGGCTACAACCAGAATTCCCAGGTCGGCGCACATCGCGGCGATGCCACGGACCAGGGCGGCATGTCGGGGGTGGTGTTCGATCCCCCGGACCAGGCAGGTGTCGATCTTCACGATCTCCGGCTCGAGTCGCAGAATGTGCCACAGGTCGATCTCACCGACGCCGACGTCGTCCACCGCAAGCCGGACCCCGCGTTCTCTAAGCCTCTGCATCGCCCGACTGGTCGTGCCGTAGCTTTTGATCGCGGCCACCTCTGAGAGTTCGAGGACGATCCGACCCGGATCGGTCCGCTCCAGGAGTGTCACCAGCTTCGGTGAGATCAGGGTCTGATCGGAGAGATTCAGGGAGAGAAAGCCGGTGTCGATGCGGGCATCGAATCCGGCCACGGCCGCCTTGATTGCTGACAACTCGAGATCGAGACGGACACCCTGACGGTCAGCCAGATCGAACCATTCGGGTGGTGTGGACGACGGGAATCGAGCCAGGCTTTCGTAGCCGACTATCCGGGTCTCACCGTCCTGGTGGGCCCTGATGTCCACGATTGGCTGGTAGACCATGTCCGGCCCACCATCAGCCACCAGCTCGTCCAGAGCGTCTCCTGAAGGGTGGCCCGCAAGCGGATCGACCACGGTCTCATCCGGAT
>CAYNSP010000172.1:0-2757 GCA_964400035.1 uncultured Acidimicrobiaceae bacterium
CGGCGAGGGAGTAGAGGTCGGAGGCAGAGGTGACACTCTGGAGCCGGGCCTCCCAGACATGGGCAGGCATCACGGGTGCGAGACCGACGGCATGGGGCCAGACGGCAAGGGTGGGACGTGAGGTGAAGACGATCTGCAGGGTGCGTTGATCGAGTGCTTCAAGTCCGGCGATAGTGTCCGGGAAGACTTCCGCCCATGCACCGGCCAGGTCGAAACGCCGAACGGTGTCGAAGGTGAACACCATGTCCTGAGCGGTCACCGGTTGACCGTCGCTCCAGTTCATCCCGGGGTTGAGGTCGACGGTCACGGTCCAGGTCCCATCGGCCTCGACGGGTTCGACGTGTCCAGCCGCCAGCTCAGGTTGGAGAGCCCCGGTCACCGGGTGGGGTGCATACAAGGATGGCTTGGTGGGACCCAGGATGTAGGCATTCCAAACCGTGGTGTCCTGCCCTTGAAATGCCCAGAAGTTGTCGGTGGTGAGTCCGTCGAGCACACCGATTCGATAGACGAAAGGTCCCGGCCCGGTCAACGAGGTGCTTGTGTCGGTTGGGATGGACGACGAAGCTCCGGGGCCGGGGGAAGACGGCTGGGTGCAGGCCGAAAGCGCAAGCGCGATGGCGACAACGGCACCGATTCTCCGGAAAATCTGATCCAAGAAAGCCTCCGACAGTTGAATCGGCAGGCAAAAGGGGCTTCTTTCGGGTTTTCTGGGGGGCTTCGGGCCGGGGCTGTGAGATGAGCCGGATGCGTTCTAAACTGGCCCGATACGGGCTGTAGTTTAGCTTGGTAGAACGCGCGGCTGGGGGCCGCGAGGTCGTCGGTTCAAATCCGGCCAGCCCGACCGGAACACCTCCCCTGTCGGGGACCCATCGTCCTTCACCCTTGGTCGTCTGACCGTCATTGGTAGATTCCGCTGCAACTACTCACGGAGGTCACGGTGACAGACGATCAGACCCGCAATACCGATGTCGTACGCCGAGAACCTGTGGTCACCGTCGGACGGGTGATCGCTGCCCTGCTGATCATCGCCCTGGTGATCTTCGTCTTCCAGAACAGCCAGGAGGCCGAATTCACCCTTTTCACGTGGCGGATGACCATGCCGGTCTACCTTCTGGCGGCGATCATCTTCGTGCTCGGATGGTTGGGTGGCTACCTTTCGAAGGCACGGAAGGTGCGACGTGCCCGCAAGGCGATGATGGATCAGCTCTAGGTTCGAAGCCACTCGATCAGCTTGATCACACCCTCCACCAGACGCCAGCCCAGGTAGAGCACCGTCAGGACGATCATCAGCTTGAAGCTGAACGGTGCCTTGATGTCTTCTTCCTGAGGCACCTGCTCCTCGGGAATCTGGTTCATCGGCGTTTCGTCCTGGTCACGAAGTGGATCGGGGTACCGGTGAAGTCATACTCCCTCCGGAGGCGGTTCTCCAGGAATCGCTTGTAGTCCTCACCGAGGTCACCGCCGGACACGAACACCACGAAAGTGGGCGGTGAGGTGCCGGCCTGGACCACGTACTGGATCTTGGGGCGTCGACCCTTGCGCACCGGCGGAGGATGCGCCGCGGTCCACTCCCGAACCACACGGTTCAGTTCCGGGGTCGGGATCCTCACGGCCCGTGACTCGAGGACCGCATCGAGGGCAGGACCCAACCGCTGTATCCGGGCTCCGGTGAGGGCGGACATCCGTAGAGCGGGTGCCCAGGAGACGAAACCGAATCGATCAGGTAGAGACCTCTCGGTTATCTCCCGCTGTTCCTCATCCAGTGCGTCCCACTTGTTCAGGATGATGACCAGACCTGCCCCCGCCTCGACGATCTCCCCGGCGATCCTCTGGTCCTGGGATGTGACACCGTCGGTCGCGTCGACCAGAAGCAGTGCAACATCGGCGTTCTCGATCGCCTCACGTGCCCGGATCACCGCATAGAAGTCGGCGTCCTCGGTGATCTGAGGCTTGCGTCTGATGCCGGCGGTGTCGACCAGCAGATAGGGCTTACCGTCGATCTCGACCTCCACATCGATCGGGTCCCGTGTCGTCCCGGGCTTATCCGAGACGATGACCCTTTGTTCCCCGACCAGCTTGTTGAGGAGGGTCGACTTGCCCACATTGGGGCGGCCCACGATCGCCAGTCTCGGGATCGAACTGCGTCTTTCCACCTCGGTGACCTCGGGAAGGGCACCTACTACCCGGTCGAGAAGCTCGCCCACTCCCCTGCCGTGGTAGGCGCTAACCGGGCTCGGTTCGCCCAGGCCGAGACCCCAGAACCTGTCGGCGTCGGCTTCGATCTCGGCGTTGTCCACCTTGTTGACGGCGAGGATCACCGGGACCTTTGCGGTGTGCAGGATGGAGACGACCCCCATGTCGTCGTCGGTCAGTTCGGTGGTTCCGTCCACCACGAAGATGACCACGTCGGCCGCTGAGACGGCTGCCTCTGCTTGCTGACGGATTGACTGGTCGATGTCATCGCCGGGCTTGATTTCCCAGCCACCGGTGTCGACGAGGATGAACTCGCGGCCGGCCCAGTCGGCGTCGAATTGTCGACGATCCCTGGTCACCCCCGGCATCTCCTCCACCACCGCGGACCGTGATCCGATGATCCTGTTGACCAGGGTCGACTTCCCCACATTGGGCCGACCCACAACCGCGACAACAGGGAGCGTGCTCATGATGAACTCACTCAGGAGCTGATCAGGGCCAGGGCTTCGGTGGCCGTCCACTCCCGGTCACGTTCGAGGAGTGTCGGGTCCGATGACGGTCTTG
>CAYNSP010000173.1:0-2755 GCA_964400035.1 uncultured Acidimicrobiaceae bacterium
CTGGCGGTCCTGCTCGGTCTGTTCACCGGACAATGGAAGTGGTTCCCCCTCGTCATCCCTCTGATGGTCTCCGCGGTCGGAGCCCAGCTCTCGGTGGGGAACATGGTCTCGGTGCTAACCCCCCTCCGTCTCCCCCGGGAGGGAACCGACGTGTTCGCACAGTCCACCGAGCAGGGGTGTTTGGCCATCGTGAGCCAGACCGCATCGTTCTTCGTGATCGGCGCCCTGTTGATCCCACCGGCCTCGGTGGTGACCCTCACCGTGGATTTCGGGCAACCGGTACCGGCCTGGTTCGCTTCGGCGTTCGCCCTGTTCTGGGGCATGCTGATCTATCTGGTCTCGCTGCTGATAAGTTCGAGGGTCCTCAACCGGCGGCTTCCCGAGGTCATGGCCTGGGTCCAGGTGGCCTAACCGACCGTATCGACCACAGGTTCAGAAACCGCCCCCGAGACCACTTCTTCCCCACGGAGCATGAACCGTGCCAGGAGACCGGCAAGGATGGCCAGCCCGCCAGACACCAGGAACACGTTCCGGACTCCGATCGCGGCGGCGGTGACACCGGCCAGACCCATCGAGATGATCGTGGCACCTGAGATCGAGGCGTTTAGCGCCCCGCTCACCCGCCCCCGCATCGAGTCGGGGATCAGGGTCTGGCTCAGCGTGGCCACACCCGCATTGGTCGGGACGATGGCGAACCCGATCACGAACAGGGTCAGGGTGAGCTGCCAGACCCGGGTCGGGAAGTAGAGCAGCATCACGGCAAGACCCAACCCGATGAGGCCGACACTGACCAGTGACGGTGCCTTGAGACGTGCCGCCAGCCCCGCCACCAGACCCCCGGCGACGACCACTCCGAGAACCTGCCCGGCCTCGATCAGCCCGAAGAACACTTCCGAGATCTGAAGCTCGCCGATGACCAGCGGAACCATCAGCACGTTGACGGCCCCGAGTCCGAGCATGGTCACGCCTGCCGCGGTGAGGATTCCACGCAGTGGTCTGGTCGAAACGATCATCGAGAATCCTGACTTCATGTCGGCCCACGCACCACGAGGATCGGCTTCCTCTTCGGGACGCCCGTCGGTGTGGATCCTTGAGATCAGGAGGGCGGACACCACGAAGAGGGCGGAGTTGACGATGAAGGCGGGTGCTTGAGTTTGGAACACCCCGGCCAGGACCCCGGCGGCGGCAGTGCCGCCGACCCCGAACAGGGTGCGCGTGGTCTGGGAGATCGAGTTGGCGGCGAGCAACTTCTGTTTGCCCACGATCCTGGGGAGCATCGCCGCCCTGGCCGGGTTGAACAGGGTTCCGATCCCCGCCTGGGTGAACGCCACCAGATAGATGAGGGGGATCATTTCCGCACTCCGGACAAAAAGGAAACCGAGCACCATCACGGCCCTGACCGAATCCGAAACGATCATCATCTTGCGCCGGTCGAGACGGTCGACATAGACGCCTGAGACCATCGAGAATATGAGGGTGGGGAGCGTCAGCGAGATCATCAGTCCGGCCACTGCCACGGTCGATCCGGTGAGGTTCTGGACCAGGATCATCAGTGACAACATGGTGAGGCTGTCTCCGAAGTCGGTCCCGGCCTGGGCGCTCCACAGATACCGGTAGTCACGGATCCGAAGCAGTTCTTTCAGTTGATTCATCTGGCGGCTCCAATCGGGAAGAAGACGAAGGTGAATCCGTAGTCGGCACCGCCCTCGGTCTCCGTGTCCATGGTCGTGATCAGCTCGGTCAGTTCGGCAAGCTTCTCCCGCACCACCTCGACCTGTTCGGGGGTCAGACAGGCGACCTCGCGCAAGAGGTCGCCGATGAACTCCGTTGGCTGACCGTCCCTGATCTGTTTGAAGTGTTGGGTAAGCCCGATCTCGGCGTCGACCCGGGCCGGGTCGACCACGATGGCAGCCCCGAGGCTGGCCAACTCGGCGACGTCGTCGGCCGAACTGACCAGCCGTTCACTCAAAGTGAAGTTGCCGGCGGACCTCTGATAGACCCGCTCGATCATCGCTCCGACCTTGCGGGTCTCCACCACCTCGACCAGACCCACCTCATCGAGCAGGTTGACGTGGTGGTAGAGACGGGTGGGCGGGACATCGAGTCGTTGGGCAAGGCCCTTGACGGTGTATGAGTCCCTGAGGAGACGGAGCAACCGGACCCGGGTCGGGTTGCGGAACGCCTCCAGAACCCTGGTGTCCTCTACTTCGATTCGGGCGTCGGGATCAGGCATACCGACCGGTTTAATTCAGTCGATCTGAATGTTCAAGCGACTTGAACAAACCCCTTTCAATTTGAACAGTTCAGACTTGAAAATGGCCCTTCGGGAAGGTGCGCCTAACCTCTGCCGCCATGTCAGCCCAGCCCCTCACCGATTCCGACGCGCCGTTCGGAGGTTTTTCATGAGACTCGGGATCGATCTCGACGGCGTGGTCGCCAACTTCACCGAGGGGTGGCAACGCTTCTACAACCGGGAGTTCGGCACGCAGCTTGTAGTCGAAGACTCACAGGCCTGGAATGACGTGGTCGACCTGACCCACTTCAACAACATCAACGAGTTCTGGAGGTGGTCGTCAGACCTCGACGGCCGGTCGCTGTTCTGGCATCTCGACCCGTATCCGGGTGCAATCGAAGCCCTCAAGTCCCTCGCCGAGGATGGGCACGACATTGTCATCATCACCATGAAACCCTCATTTGCCATCGAGGACACCCACGAGTGGCTGGAGCGGGTCGAAGTCCCCGCCGAGGAGGTCCA
>CAYNSP010000174.1:0-2741 GCA_964400035.1 uncultured Acidimicrobiaceae bacterium
GAACATGGCGATTCCCGCCTCAAGGTTCCGCTTCCCGATGTAGCACCACGGGCACACCACGTCGGACCAGACGTCGATCTTGATTTCTGGCATCGGTCCCAGGGTAGGGGATGCTCAGTCGAACCCGGCAGCCGCCTCCCGGATCATGGCGGCATGACGGTCGAGCTGGTCCCGGTCGGGACGGGGGGGATATGAGATGGCGAGTCGGAAGCCATCGCCGACGGTTCTGGGAATGACATGGAGGTGTGAGTGGAAGACCTCCTGTCCGGCGGCCTCACCGTCGGCGTAGAACAGGTTGATCCCTTCGCAGTCGAGACCGCTGGATCTGAGAGCCTGGCCGAGCATCCGGGCGACACTGAACATCTCGGCACCCAGTGGCTCGTCCACGTCTTTGAGCGCCGGGAAGTGCTCGCGGGGCACAACCAGGAGGTGACCCGGTGTGACCGGGTTGATGTCCATGAACGCAACCACCATCGGACCACGATGGACGAAGCTGGCCTCAGTCCGGCCGGCGATGATGTCGCAGAAGGTGCAGGCCATTACCGGCCCGATTCAAGCAGCGATCAGTCCTCGGAGACGTGGCGTGGTGGCAGCCCGACCCGATCGCTCAACGCCTCCTCGCGGTCTCTCACGATCCGGTTTGCGATCGCCTCGGCCGCCCGGGTGATCCACATCGCGGTCTGCGACCCAGCTGAGTAGTCGGCCTCGCCGAAAGCGTCGATCCTCTTCTGTTCGAGAAGACGGGCCGCCTGGTCGAGTTCCTTCTCCGAACCGGGGCGGTAGACCGCATAGCTGCGACCACCGTTCTCGTTGACGATCGAGAACACCGGGACGTCGGAGGGACCGTCGGCGATGTAGATCATGTTCTGGAACGGGACCCGGCGGTCTTCCCGGGCGATCTTGGCGTTGACGTCGATCGTCGGGTTCTTGTTGGTTCCCTTGTTGATCTCGAAAAGGGCACGGGTCTTCGACGTGTTGTCGATGGTGTAGATCAACTGCTGGATCTCGCCCTCAGGGGAGAAGAGACGGTCCTGCTGCTCTGCGTATCCGGGTGGCGCCACCAGTTCGGTGAACTCACATGCCCAGACGAACTCGACCTGTGGGGCGATGGCCGACCCGAGGATCATCTGACGAAGCCCGGTGGAGACCACATAGTGCTCGAGGCGGATCTGATGTTCCCCGAATCGGGGTCGGGATTCGATCTCCTTGCGGAGGTTCTCCATGAAGTCGGGCATCCCGGTGTAGAACTCGATCTCAGCTCCCAACTGACGGAGCAGTGCATTACCCAGACCAGGCATACGTCCGGCACGGACATAGGTCAGGATGTGATTCAGGTACAGGTGATCGCGCTGGATCAGCTTGGAACCATGGCTGCGATAGAACTCTTCCAGCCCTTCTACCTCGGCCCAGAAGGCCGGTTCGTCGATGCCGTAGTGACGGAACAGCGGACCCTGCATGTTTCCGGGGATCAGGGTCTTGTCGAAGTCCCAGATGACTGCAATCACATTTTGGGGGAACAACTGCCGGTTCATGTCATTGATGAGGCTATCCAGGTTTTCCCACTCCTCAACAGGCTCTTGTTACGGTTCGCCGATGCGCCAGCTTGAGCAGGACGGCCGCCGGTGACCCGAACCTTGAGCTCGAGTGGCATCGCCTTCCCCGATCCGGTCGAGGTGGTCAAACAGGCCGACCGTTTCGTACCGCAGGGTTTAGAACGTCCGATCACCTATTCCAATATCGACAAGGTCTTCTTCCCGGACGAGGGCTATACCAAGGGCGATCTCATTCAGTACTACCTATCGGTCTCGCGATATCTGCTTCCCCATCTCAGGGAGCGTCCGATCTCGATGTCCCGGTACCCGGACGGGATAACCGGGGAGTCGTTCTATCAGAAGAATGCCCCGGGCCATCAGCCTGAATGGATGCCAATTGCACCCATCGACTCGGAGTCTCAGGGCGGCCTGATCGAGTTCCTCCTCGCCGACTCCAGGGAGGGGCTGTCGTGGTTCGCCAACATGGGTTGTATCGAATTCCACCCATTCCACTCCCGCCAGCACACGGTCGAGTTCCCCGACTATGCGATCTTCGATCTCGACCCGGCCGAGGGCTCTACCTGGAACCAGGTGGTATCCACAGCGCGACTGCTCAATGTCTTCCTGGGCCAACTCAACCTGGTCGGATATCCGAAACTGTCCGGATCCAGGGGCATCCACGTCTACGTCCCGCTCGAGCCGGTCCACAGCTACGACCGGGTGAGGAGATTCACCGGCGAGGTGGGTGGATATCTCGCTGCGGCCAACCCCGACGACATCACCATGGTCTGGGAGAAGAAGAAGCGGACCGGTCGTGTCTTCGTCGATCACAACCGGAATGCGTTCGGTCAGACCATCGCCGCGGTCTACTCGGTTCGCCCCCGCCCCGGAGCACCCGTGTCGGTACCACTGCAATGGGAGGAGGTCGGAGAGCTGGCGAATGGTGATGTCACCATCGCCAATGTCTGGGAGCGTCTCGAAAAGCACGGTGACCTTTTCGCTCCCGTGCTGGAAGGCGGGCAGACACTCGACGCGGCCGAGGAGAAGATGGGATTGACACCCTGGAACGCCGATGGCCCGCGTCGACGTGGTGACTGACCGCGGGGCCACCACCACGACCTTTGATTAGTGTTGCACGATGGATCTGTATGCACGGGTCAACATCCTCGGCGGCCTCTCGGTTCGACTCCCACGCGGCGGGTTGGACGA
>CAYNSP010000175.1:0-2719 GCA_964400035.1 uncultured Acidimicrobiaceae bacterium
GGGCTTGACACCGACACGATGCATGCCGGTGTCGATCTTGAGATGGACCCCGACGCTGACCCCGGTTGCCGCCAGTGCTTCAACGAAATGGGGCGAGTACACACTCGGTGTTAGCTCCCACTTGACCATGTCGACCGCGGAGTCGGGAACCGGCTCGGATAGAACCAGGATCGGGGACTCGAGTCCGGCCTCGCGGAGGCGGATCCCCTCCTCCACCAGCGCCACGGCTATCCAGGTGGCCCCGGCTTCGACGGCGGTCTCCGCCACCGGAACATCACCATGGCCGTATCCGTCGGCCTTGACCACGGCACACAGTGCGGCCGGAGCGACAGTCTCAGCGAACCTGGAGACATTGTGGGCGATCGCCCCGAGGTCGATCTCGACACGGGTGGGCCTCACCATGCGTACGCCCCGATGCAATCGGCCAGTTCATCCGCCGTCACGGTCCCACGCTGACGAAGATCGGCGGCGGCGACACCATGCCAGTAGGAGCCGGATATCGCAGCGGTGTACCCGTCGAGACCCCTGGCCATCAACGCTCCGATCATGCCTGCCAGGACATCGCCGGTGCCGATGGTGGCCAGTTCGGGCCCTCCCGAGGTCACCAGTACCGGGGGGCCACCATTGCTGATCAGGGTGGGGTTTCCCTTGAGCAGGGCGGTGATGCCTCTCGATCGGGCCAGTGCCCGGACTGCATACTGACCGCCGCCCACCCCGGCGATCCGTGAGAACTCGCCCCGATGTGGTGTGACCACCACGTCTGCGTCCCCCTCGAGGGCGGCATCGAGAAGCTCGGGCACCAACCCACCGGCGTCGAGCACCACCCGCTTGGCGTCGCGAACGATCGGCACCACCGGTTCGATGTCAGCTTCCGCCAGACCGGGTCCGGCGACGACCACATCGAACTTCTCGAGACGGGCCCCAACGTCCTCGAGGGACAAGGCAGGAATCTGGGGGGAGATGAGGTGGGCTTCGTCCGGATGGGGAGAACTGAGATAGACGGAACCCGCCCCGAACCGGAGAGCGGCCCTGGCGGCCATAGTGGCCGCACCCACCATCCCGTCGGACCCGCCCGCGACGAGGACCGCACCGGCCGACCACTTGTGTGCGGTGCGGGGGCGGGACGGTCGAGAGGCATCTGACTCCTCGGCGACGTACATGGACGGTTCCCCGCCGTCGATGCCGATGTCGACCAGGGTCACCACGCCGCAATGATCGGGGCCGGCCCCATAGACGTGGCTCAACTTGAGGGACCCGAACGTCACCGTTTCGGTCGCCCGGAACGCCCGCTCCTCGATCTTGCCGGTGTCAGGGTCGAGACCGGTCGGGAAGTCGACGGCGATTACCGGGGTCGGAGTGTCCATCCAGGCGGCGATCCCATCGGCGATGCCACCGCGGCCTCCCCCGCCGAAAAGGGCATCGATCACAAGATCGCAGTCCACCACCGGCCCGAGATCCCGGATCGGGACCGAGGCGTCTCTGGCCCGGGAAGCGGCGTGTTTGGCCAGGACCGACCCCGGCTTCCCGTAGCGGTGTACCTCAACATTGACGCCACGTCGGATCAGGTGACGTGCCGCGACATAACCGTCTCCACCGTTGTTACCGGGTCCGGCAAGCACAACGACCTTCTTGCCATAGGCCGCCCCGTGCCGGACCGCGGCAAGGGCGACGGCATAACCGGCACGCTCCATAGCCTCGCCGAGATCACCTTCATAGGCATCCTCGACCCGACGCCATTCGGTAGCGGTAAGTACCGGCTTCACACAGCCAGGTTAGGAGTGCTCCCCGACCGCAACGGCCATGACCAGGGCGGAAGTGTTGGTGTGGGTGATGGTGACCATGACCTCGGTGACCCCCAGCATGGAAGCGCGGCGGGCGGCGGTTCCGTAGAGACGTACGGTCGGTTTGCCGCCGCCGGTGATCTCGACATCACGCCAACGGATCCGACGCCAACCGGTGCCAAGGGATTTCATCACCGCTTCCTTGCCGGCAAACCTCGCCGCCAGGCGACGGGCCGGAGTCGCAAACCTGAATGCGTACTCGCGTTCGTGCTCGGTGAAGCAGCGTTCAGCGAACCTGGGGTACCGGTCGAGCAGGCCGGCGACACGATCGATTTCGGCCAGGTCGACCCCGAGTCCAAGAATTTTCACAGGCGAATCGTACGGAGTTGTCGGCACGTCCGTACGCTTGCCCGCCTGAAACTGAACCGCCGCGCCCTCTTCCTCACGATCGCCGCCCTGTTGATCGTTGACGCCGCCCTCACCTGGTTCTCCTATCGGAATGGGACTCTCGAGTACGGCCGCTCACCGGTGCTCGACGTCTGGGACCTGGTTAAGGCAATGGCCATCGGTGCAGTCCTCATGATCACAGCCCGTCGGGTCGGATCGAGTGGCCTGGCGGTCCTGGGGTGGGCGGCGGTGCTGATGGGCGTGGTCAGCTCCAGTCATCTCCACGAGGTCCTCGCCGGACTACTTCTGCCCGGGGTCAGCACCGGACTGGGAAAGTTCGTGCTGCTCTCCATCGCTGTGGTGGTCGTTGTCATCACCCTTTTCGCAGTGAGGGACAAATGGCGTCCCTTCATACGGGTTCGCAGGGTCGCGGCCATGCTGTTGTTGGCTTTGCTGGTGATGGGCGGAGTCCTCGACCTCATCGGATGGTTCGACGGGTCTGACTTGATCGAGGAATCAGCGGAACGCCTGGTCATGTCGGTCGGTCTGGC
>CAYNSP010000176.1:0-2679 GCA_964400035.1 uncultured Acidimicrobiaceae bacterium
GGCCACACAGGCGCCACATCCGATACAGGCGGCGGCATCCATCGCCGAGTCGGCGGCCGGTTTCGGTACCGGGATCAGGTTGGCATCGGGGGCCGAGCCCGTATCGACCGATATGTATCCGCCGGCTTCGATGATCCGGTCGAAGGCGGAACGGTCGACCACCAGGTCACGGACGAGGGGGAATCCGGCCGCCCGCCATGGCTCGACGATGATGGTCTCCCCATCCTCGAACTTGCGCATGTGGAGCTGGCAGGTGGCCGTCCCGAGCTGGGGGCCATGGGCCTGCCCGTTGATCATCACGCCACAGGTGCCACAGATGCCTTCCCGGCAATCGTGGTCGAAGGCGATCGGCTCCTCACCCTGGTTGACCAGACGTTCATTGAGCACGTCGAGCATCTCGAGGAATGACATCTCCTCCGAGATTCCATTGACTTCGTATGTCTTGAAACCGCCCGCTGTGTCGGGTCCGTCCTGACGCCATACCTGGAGGACGATGTTCACTTGTACGACCTCATCGACGGCTTGACGTTCTCGAACACGAGTGGCTCCTTGGTCAACTCGGGACGGGCGGCATCGCCGGTCCAGCCCCAGGCGGAAACATGGGCGAAGTTCTCATCGTCGCGGAGGGCTTCGCCGTCTTCGGTCTGATACTCCTCGCGGAAGTGGCCGCCACAGGACTCCTGCCGGTCGAGGGCATCGACACACATGGTCATGGCGAGCTGGAAGAAGTCGTCGACTCTTCCCGCCCGTTCCAGACTCTGGTTGAAGGACTCGCCGGTTCCGAGGATCCGGACGTCGCTCCTGAACTCCTCGTAGAGAGCGGGGATGTCCGACAGGGCCTTCTCCAGACCGGTGGCGGTACGGGACATGCCGCAGTAGTCGAACATGATCTTCCCGAGCTCCTTGTGGAACCAGTCCACGGAACGGCTCCCGTTGATGGAGAGGAAACGGTCGATGTCGTCCTTGACACCGGCGGCGGCCTGGTCAAAGACCGGATCGTCGGTCGGCACCGGTTCCTGATTGAGGAAGTCGGCCAGATAGTCGCCGATGGTGGCGGGGAGGACGAAAGAGCCGTCGGCCAGACCCTGCATCAGGGCGGAGGCGCCGAGGCGGTTGGCGCCATGGTCGGAGAAGTTGGCTTCACCGAGTGCGTACAGACCGGGGATGGTGGTCATCAGGTTGTAGTCGACCCAGAGGCCACCCATCGTGTAATGGGGGGCCGGGTAGATCCGCATCGGGACCTTGAACGGGTCCTCGTCGGTGATCCGGTTGTACATCTCGAACAGGTTGTCGTACCGATCCTGGATGGTCTTCGCACCGACCCGTGCAATGGCGTCGGCGAAGTCGAGGTAGACGCCGTTCTGCAAAGGCCCGACTCCCCGTCCGGCGTCTACCTCACGTTTGGCGGCACGGGAGGCAACGTCACGGGGAACCAGGTTGCCGAAGGCCGGGTAGCGGCGCTCGAGGAAGTAGTCCCGCTCGGAGTGGGGGATTTGATCGGGGCTGCGGTCATCACCGGCGCGCATCGGGACCCAGATCCGACCGTCGTTGCGGAGCGATTCGGACATGAGGGTCAGCTTGGATTGGAAATCGTCGGATGCAGGGATGCAGGTCGGGTGGATCTGGGTGAAACACGGATTGGCGAAGAGTGCGCCACGACGGTGGGCACGCCAGATCGCGGTCGCGTTCGACAGTTTGGCGTTGGTCGAAAGGTAGAAGACGTTGGCGTAGCCGCCGGTGGCGAGCACCACCGCATGAGCCGAGTGGCGGGTGATCTCGCCGGTGATCAGGTCCCGGGTGACGATTCCGACGGCCCGACCCTCCTTGAGGACGATGTCGAGCAGTTCGGTCCTTGTGTGGAGCTTGACCGTGCCCCGATCCACCTGACGGAGGAGCGCCTGATATGCACCGAGAAGAAGTTGCTGTCCGGTCTGACCCCTGGCGTAGAAGGTTCGGGAGACCTGGGCACCACCAAAGGACCGGTTGTCGAGAAGGCCTCCGTACTCCCGGGCGAAGGGAACACCCTGGGCGGTCGCCTGATCGATGATGTTCAGGGAGACCTCGGCGAGACGGTGGACGTTGGCCTCGCGGGCGCGGTAGTCGCCACCCTTGACCGTGTCGTAGAACAATCGGTGAACCGAGTCGCCGTCGTTGTGATAGTTCTTGGCGGCGTTGATCCCACCCTGCGCGGCGATCGAGTGACCACGTCTGGGGGTGTCATGGAAGGTGAAAGCCTCAACCCGGTAGCCGAGTTCGCCGAGGGTGGCTGCGGCGGAGGCGCCGGCGAGTCCGGTGCCGACAACGATGATCTTGAACTTGCGCTTGTTGGAGGGGTTGACCAGGCGGACCGAGAACTTGTGGTTCTCCCACTTGTCCCCGATCGGGCCTGGCGGAATCCTGGAGTCGAGTACCACCATCAGCCGATCATCCCGGTCATCACCGCGATCGGCATGATCGCGTTACCGACAAACAGGAGCACGGAGAGGGCGATGGCGAAAGCCTTCCGCGCCGGATTGAATCTGGGGTGATTCACCCCGAGGCTCTGGAACATCGACCAGGCGCCGTGATAGAGGTGGATCGATACCGCGGCCACGGCGACCAGGTAGAGGATCGACACCGGGGTTCGGCTGAACGTGGCGATGAAGTTGGCATACACCTCACCCTGCTCCCAGGTCCCGG
>CAYNSP010000177.1:0-2677 GCA_964400035.1 uncultured Acidimicrobiaceae bacterium
GTTTGTGGTGGTCAGGGACGGCGTCGATCCGTCGACCTCCGGTTTTTCAGACCGGCGCTCTGCCAACTGAGCTACCTGACCATCAACCCCATCTTGGCGAGCGATGGGGTTGGCGGGAACGACGGGATTTGAACCCGCGACCTCCGGCTTGACAGGCCGGCGAACACTCCAGGCTGTTCTACGCTCCCGTGACTTACCCGGGAACCCGGGTGCGACCCCCGAAGTATATCGGCGCCCTACGTCTGCTCAACCTGAGAGGGCGGCGGTTCAGGAGTGGCGAATGCCTACCTTGCCGAAGTGTGTCCCTGACTCCAGGTGGTGGAGGGCATCCGGCAGGGCGTCGAAGTCGAACATCTGATCCACAGGCGACTTCGCCTTTCCTTGGGCGATGTAATGAAGGGTGCGTTGGAATTGGGCGTGGGTGCCCATGGCCGAACCGATCAACTCCAGCTGGCGGAACCACAACACCGGCAGCGTCAGCTCCAACTTGGGACCGCTGGTGGCACCGCAGATGGCGATCCGACCACCTCTCCTGGCGGCACGCATCGACTGCTTCATCGTTGCCGGGCCGACGTTTTCTATCACCAGATCGGCGCCCCCGAGTGCGGCCATCTCATTTCCGAACTCGGTGTTCGAGTCAAAGCCGCCCGCCGCAACTTCGGAGATGCCATGGGTGATCTTATCGCGAGACCTCGAGGTCACGTATACCGTCGCGCCCATGGCCTTCGCCAGGTAGAAGGCGGCGGCGGAGACCCCACCGCCGATCCCCACCACAAGGACCGTCTCATGGTCCTTGAGACGACCCTTCTCGAGCATTCGAAGGGCGGTGACGCCTGCCAGCCCGAATGTCCCCGCCGTGTCCCAGTTGAGGCTTGCTGGCTTGCGGACGGCGTTGATCGTGGGGATCACAATCTTCTCGGTGAACGTGCCCGGACGATGTTCTCCGAAGATCCCGAATCTTTCGCAGTAGACGATGTCGTCGACCCGGCACGCAGCACATGATCCGCATGAGAAGGACGGGTCGATGATGACCTCGTCGCCGACCTCGTATCCGTACACACCCTCACCGACTTCGTCGATCACTCCCGCTCCGTCAGCGCCCCCGGTATGGGGGAGGTGATGAGGGGCTGGCATGCCCTTGGTCATCCAGAGGTCGAGGTGGTTGAGTCCCGACACCTTCAGCGAAACTCTCACCTCTCCCGGGCCGGCATGGGGTTCCTCGACGTCGTTGAGGGAGTAAGAGTCGATTCCTTCAGTCGCTGTCAGCTGCCAGGCCTTCATGGCCGCGACACTAGCGTTGCAGCCTCATGGGAATCCCCACCGACCGTGATGTGCACACGACCAGTCTGAAGGTCAGGTTCTACGAACTCGACCCGTACGACCATGTCAATCACACCAACTACTTCTCGTACTTCGAGACCGCCCGCATCGAGTATCTGGCCGACCTGGGATGGGGTCTCGATCTGATGAAGGAGCAGGGCTGGCAACTCGTCGTCGTCGAAGCTCACGCTCGGTTCCTGGCCGCCGCCCGCTACGGCGAAGAGTTGACCATCCACACCTGGGTCGAAGAGATCGGACGGGTCAAGTCGACGTGGCAGCAGACGATGCTCCGTGGCGACGAGGAAGTCGCCCGTTTGACGATCACGGCTGCCTTCACCGACCTCACAGGTCAGCCGAGACGTACGCCTGAGGGTTTCGCCGGCCTGATGCGGCGACTGACGGGCCAGGGGTAGCCCCTCCTCCCATTCTGTGGGCTGCACATCCCGCCAGGCGGGCTGTAGAACCCTGGGTTTGCGGGTTTAGCCCAGGAAGCTTTCCACCCACTCGTCGACGGGGTTGGCGAGGATCTCGGAGGTGGTTCCGGTCTGGACGATGGTGCCGTCACGCATCAGGGCGAGACGGTCCGAAAGCTCGGCGGCCTCGTCCCGGTCATGGGTCACGACCAGAGCAGTAGCACCACGGTCGGTCAGGATCTCCCGTATCTCGGTCAGGAGTCTTTGCCGGAGGTTGCGATCCAATGCCCCAAGGGGCTCGTCGAGCATCACCAGTTTCGGTCCCGGGGCCAGGGTTCTGGCGAGTGCCACACGCTGCCTCTCTCCGCCGGAAAGTCCGTCGATCTTCCTCTTCTCGAACCCTGACAACCCGACCCATTCGAGGGCCTCACTGACCGGAGCAGCCCGGTCGGCGACTCCTTGCATTCGCAGACCGAACCCGACATTTCCCGCCACATCCAGATGAGGGAAGAGGGCATACCGCTGGAACATGAACCCAAAGCCCCGCTGGTGGGTGGGAACATCCACAACTGATCGGCCGTCCCAGCGGATGTCACCTGCCGAGATGTCTACCAGACCGGCGATCGCCCTGAGGAGGGTCGATTTGCCCGAACCCGACGGCCCGAGCACCGCCACGATCTCACGATCCGCCACACTCAGATCGACATCGTGCAGGATGGTCTTCCCGGCGAGTTCCACCGAAACCCTGTCGACTTCCAGCATCAGAATCTCCCGATGTCCCCGACCCGGGCACGGTCGATCCACAGGACCACGGCGGCAGTGAGTCCGGCGAGGATCACGGCCAGCGCCATCGCCATTCCAAAGTTCACCTGGCCGGGTCGGCCGAGCAGGCGGAAGATCATGGTGGGGATGGTGGCAGTTCCGGGGCGGGCGATGAACGATGT
>CAYNSP010000178.1:0-2671 GCA_964400035.1 uncultured Acidimicrobiaceae bacterium
CGATGGTCTCACCGGATTGACCGACCTCGAAGAGGAAGGCGCCATTTATCGGGTGACCGTCCGCCGACACCACCTGCCAGGTGACGACGTATGCCCCGTCAGGCAGATCGGGGAGGGCCGCCTGGACTTCAGTGGTGCCGGCACCATGCTCGACCTGACCCCTGTCGACCCGGCCCCCGGACGAGTTGTAGACCCGGACAGCCAGCGGGTTGACCACCACCGGCTCGTCGAAGATCAGGGTCACACGCCCAGGTGACTGGTCGAGACGCGATCCGTCAGATGGTTCGGTCCTTACCAGTGTGGCGTGGGCCGACGCCGGAACCGCCACCACAGTGAGGAGAAAAACAACCAGGGCGATCGGTGTCGCCCATCTCAGCCGGTTGCGCAGACGGTCTACGTCCTTCTCCTCAACAGGGCCAGGATCCCCAGGAGCGTGGCCAACACACCCAGACCGAGGGCGACCTGAGTGAGGGTGTCACCACCGGGGTCTTCGTCACCGGCGATCACGACTGCGGGAGCCGGCGAGGAAAGGGCGTGTGCATCCTGACCCGCCACCGGGACTTCGATCCAAGCATGTTCGGCCTCCCCGCAACCCTGAACGACGGGGAAGTAGATCGTGTCCCCGGCATCCCCGTAGACCGTGGCCCTGATCTGGAAGACATCGGTGTGGGCATCCTCGAGACTTCCCCCGGACCAGGTAACGGTGGTGACCCCTTCAGCGAAGGTCTGGCTCCCGGTCTCAACGGGCGAGGCCAGGGTGCCCGTCTCCACTGTCAACTCCCAACCCGGTTTGGGGAATGGCTGAACCGACACAACTCCGGCGGGAATCCGGACCGATACCGATGTGGTGGCCTGATGGTCGCACCCGTGACCGATGCGGAAGGAGATGGTGGTCCCCTGCCCCGATTCGACCCGGGACGGCTCGACCCCGACATGCCCGAAGGCGGCACTGATCGGGAGTATCAAGAACACGATTGCGGTGATGACACCGATACGAAACATTTCACATCCTTTCCGAACCCGGGATGTAACGCCGCACCTGCACGGGACCATAGGGCCGAACGTCACATTAATTCCAGCCCCAGAGGCTGGCCCGCCTGGCAAACCCCACGGGCTTGACATGTGACCATTTGGTCACCTATGGTCCTTCTGGTGGATGACGACCATGACCCCCGCGGCGATGCCCTGCACCCGGTGTTCCGGGCGCTGGCCGATCCGACGCGGCGTTATCTCCTCGACCTTCTCTTTGAGCGCGACGGCCGAACGCTCACGGAGTTGGAGGCCGACCTGGAGATGACCCGATTCGGGGTGATGAAGCATCTGAGGGTGCTGGAAGAGGCGAACCTCGTCGTCACCCGGCGGTCGGGTCGGGAGAAGTTGCACTTTCTCAACCCGGTCCCGATCCGGATGGTCCATGACCGCTGGATCGACAAGTACGCCGAGCGGCGGGTAACGGCGCTCCTCGACCTCAAGAACCAACTGGAGCAAACCTCATGAACAACGCAAGCACTCAGGTCTACCGGGTCTACATCCGGGCCACGCCGGAACAGATCTGGCAAGCCCTGACCGACCCCGAATGGACCAACCGGTACGGATACACCGGTTACGCCCAGTACGACCTCCGCCCCGGTGGTGAGTACAAGATCCTCCCCAACCCCGAGTTCAAGGCAATGGCTGAGGCCCGAAGCGGTATGCCGCTCGATGTGGTCACCGATGGCGAGGTGATCGAGGCCAATCCTCCTTGGAAGCTGGTCCAGACCTGGCGTCTCCTCATGGACCCCGAGATCATGGCCGAAGGCTTCACCCGTATCACCTATGAGATTCAGAAAGTGGGCACAAGCGGATGCGCTCTGACCCTTACCCACGAGCTCGAAGGTGCTCCCAAGCTGGCGGCCCTGGTTGGAGGATCCGAGGTAGATCCGATGGCCGGTGGTGGCGGGTGGCCGTGGGTCCTGTCCGATCTCAAGACGGTGCTCGAGACCGGTCAGAACCTGGCCATGCGGTAGACGGGTTTACCAGACGGCCAAGATACCTTATAGTTCTATGTATAGCACCTCAAGGTAACCCCATCGCGATCGACAAGGACCTGGTGGCCGCCTCGGCGACTCCCCTGGTCCTGTCGATCCTGGCCGAAGGCGAGAACTACGGATACGCCATCCTGAAGCGGATCAAAGAACTCTCCGATGGCGCACTCGAGTGGACCGACGGCATGCTCTACCCCCTCCTCCACAGACTCCATCGTCTCGGGTATGTCACCACCGAGTGGCGCACCCCGGATGGAGGGCGGCGGCGGCGTTACTACCGGATCACCGAGGACGGCCGCAAGGCGCTAGCCGAGCACAAGAAGCAGTGGGAGGTCATCACCCTCACCCTCTCATCGGTGTGGGACGACCGTCGGGACCTGGCATCGGGGATGGCATGACCGACACTGTCGAAGCCCGGATCGGCGAATGGCGCGACTACGTTCTCAAAAAGACCGCCATCCTCCCCGACGAGGTCGATGAACTGGAGACTCATCTCCGTGAACAGATCGTCGACCTGGAGTCGGTAGGTCTGAGCACCGACGAGGCGTTCCTGATCGCGGTCGGCCGGATCGGGGCGATGGACGACCTGTCTGGAGAGTTCGCCCGGGAGCACAGCGGTCGTCTCTGGAAGCAGCTGATCCCCACCG
>CAYNSP010000179.1:0-2662 GCA_964400035.1 uncultured Acidimicrobiaceae bacterium
TCTACGAATCTCGATGACGTACCGCCCAGCGGATCCGCTCGGGCTTTTCCATCAGAAGTTTGATGTCCACCTCGGTCAGCGCGGTGGCACCGGGCCGCTTGTCATGAGAGGCGGCCTCTATCCAACGTCGGCGACGTTCGTCGAGATCAGGGCGGTGGTCCTCCCCGAAACCACAGATGGCAAGTGCCGCCTCGACATCTTCGACGATGGCGCCGCGTCCGAAGGCGGCCGCCCTGGCCATGACCAGACCGGTGACGACATCCCTCAGTCGAGGATCATCGTCGGGGAGTTCGACCGAGGAGACCACATGCCAGGCCCAACCGGGGTCCGGTCCGATCACCCCGAACATGCCCCCTCGAGCCACCTCAGCTGGCGATCCAGGGATGCCGGGTTTGTTGATGCGCCAACGAACGGACGGTCCGGGTTCGAGGGACCTCCGCGGCAGGTCGGCGTCGGTGAGTTCTACGTTCGGTTGACGACCCATATCAGACGTAGGTCAGCCAGTGCCGGTAATCATCGAGCTTGCCCATTACGGCCGCTGAATACAGATCCTGGGTCTTCCGTGTGATGGTTCCCGCCTCTCCAGTCCCGACGATCCGTCCGTCGATCGCGACCACCGGTGTGATCTCGATGGCGGTTCCACAGAGGAAGATCTCGTCGGCGGTATACAGGCTGCCCCGGGCAAGATCGGTTTCGACCACTTCGACGCCCTCGGCCCGAAGCAACTGGATGACACAATCCCTGGTCAGGCCGTCGAGGATTCCTGCCGACACCGGAGGGGTGTAGGCGATCCCTTTCTCCACGAGGAACAGATTCATCCCGCTCCCCTCGGAGAGGGTGCCGGCCTCGTTGAGCATGATTGCCTCATCGAAGCCCGCAGCGAGGGCTTCCTGCTTGGCCAGCATCGAGTTGAGGTATCCGCCGGATCCTTTGGCGGTGGGGATCAAAGAATTGTGCGAGATCCGACGCCAGCTCGAGACCATTGCCTTGATCCCGTTCTCCGCACCATGACCCAGGTAGGGACCCATGTTGAATGCGGCGATCATCGCCCTGATCGTGTTGTCCGTGGGATACAGACCCACCGATCCTTCGGCGTAGAAGATCATCGGGCGGATATAGGCCGACTCCAGTTCTGTGTATCTGAGGAGGTCGAGACAGGCCGCGGTCAATTCCGGTTCGGTCCACGACGAACGGAAGCCGTATGCCCTTGCCGAGGCCACCAATCGGGTCATGTGCTCGGGCAAACGGAAGACGGCCGGGCCGTCGGGAGTGTTGTAGGCACGGATCCCTTCGAAGACCCCGGTGCCGTACTGGAGCCCATGACTGAGGAAGTGGACTTTGGCCGAGTCCCAGGGGATCAGGTCGCCGTCACTCCAGATATGAGATGCCGGTTCCATCACTCAAGGGTATACGACCGGAACGGTTGACCGAAGTCCGCAGTACCCTTTTACCCCAACGGTAAGAACCGGGCACCCGTTGTCACCGGCCTACGCTCAGGGTCGATGGCCAGGGTGATCGCCTCTTTCTTCGGCACCGGTCTGATCCTCGGACGAATCCGTGGGTCAGATTCGGGTTCGGGCACGGTTGGCGGCGTTTTCGCTTTCCTCCTGGCGCTCCTGATCCAGAACACATGGGGATGGCGGGCCGTGTTCCTGGGTGTGATCGTGCTCCTCTTCGCAGGACTCTGGTCGGCCGGGCAGTTGATCGCCGAGAACGGCGACGCAGGGTGGATCGTGATCGACGAGGCGACCGGGGCGTTCATCTCGGTCATTGGGCTCACCGCCTGGCCGATCGCCCTCGCCGCTTTCGCGGTTTTCCGGGTGGCCGATATCGTGAAGGGTGCGTTTCCGGGTGTCCGTGCGGCAGAACGGATTCCGGGCGCCACCGGTGTGGTGGCTGACGACGTTGTGGCCGGGCTGTACGGTCTGGTCGCAGGACATCTGCTCAATGTGATCTTCTAGCTTGGAGGCAGAGATGGGTTGGACCCCGAAAACTGTGGTGGTCGGCGTCGACGGTTCGGAAGGCAGCACCAGAGCCGCCGAACATGCGGCTGAACTGGCGAGGACATTGGGGGGGAAGCTCCTCGTGGTCACCGTCGTTCGGACTCCGGAAGGATGGTGGGGTCTGGGTGGCGCTCCGCCCACCCCCGAAGCCCTCACCGCCGCACTGATCGAGGGCCAGCAGCAGATCCTCGACCAGACCGAGGCCGCCCTGAACCTGGATGGCATCGAATACGAGATGGTTCAGGAGCTGGGTGACCCGGTGAACCGCATCCTCGCCGTATGCGAGGAGAGGTCAGCCGACATCCTCGTCATCGGCCGTCGGGGTGCAGGTCTCATGGAACGGGTGGTCCTCGGCTCGGTCGCCGATCGTCTCGCCCATCTATCCCCCTGCCCTGTCCTCATCGTCCCGTAGCCGCCTGAATGCCCGTCGCGGTGCTTCCGATCCGGTCTTTCCGGCTGGGCAAGCGACGCCTCCAACACACCCTGAACGACGATCAAAGGCACCGACTAGGTCGGGCCCTGGCAGTTCACGTCCTCTCAGTGGTGGTTGAAACGGGTTTAGACCCGCTGGTTGTCACCTCTGATCCGGAAGTGGCCGCCTGGACCGAATCCGAAGGTCACACCGCACTTGGCGACTCAGATGATGGGCTCAACGGCGC
>CAYNSP010000180.1:0-2583 GCA_964400035.1 uncultured Acidimicrobiaceae bacterium
TCATAACTCCATCCTCTCAACAGATAGAGCCTGCGCAAAACCCGGGGAGGTTCACACCTTGTCCAGGAGGGTTCGGGCGTCGGTGGGGTTGAGGGTGGAGGCTTGTTCGAGGATCACCCTCACCCTTCTCACATCCAACCTGCCGGATCTGAGTTCTTCTAGGAGTGTTGGGTGTTGGGCGAGTTGGAGAGCGAAATGGTATTCGTGGTCTGCCGCATTGTTCGTCAGATGCAGTGCGGCTGCCACTTCAGAAGAAGCCAACCCCTCATCAGGAAGTTCATCTAAGGAGGAGAGTTCGGCGATCACCCGGTAGTAGCCGGCCTGATAATGCGAGACCATCCTCTGGAAAGCTTGGACGACGGTGATCAGGTCATAACCGGAGACCACGGCCGGGTCGATACCCGCCAGCATGGCCGAAAGTCTTGGACCGGGAGGGACGTCTTCTAGCCCGACCGGTATCGGGGTTTCGCGTTCGTCGGTGCCCCACCACGGGTTCGGTGTTGTGTCCACCCACCAGTCGTCCTGGTCGTAGTAGCCCTGTTCGGTGGGCGGAACCCACTCCTTAATATCGAACATGTGTTCGATGATACACCTCCTGTCTGACAAAAAAGCTCAAACGCGGAAGAAATATCAGAAAACCCAAAAAATATCGTTAACCGCGTCGATCAATGGGGGTTTTAGAGCGGTTGACGGTGACAGATCAGTCCCACCAGATTGCCCTCAGAGTCTTTGAAGAACGCCTGCCACTCGTCGGTTCCAGCCGGTCCGAGTGAGTCGTCTTGGTGACGGAAGATGACGTGTGGTTCTGCGACGATCTCCGCTTCCAGCTCCCTCAGCGTGGTCATGACCACATCGATGTCATCGACCCTGAGGTAGATCATCGAGGACGGTGCGGTCTTCTCCAGGAGGAGTCGTGTTCCGCCCACCTGGAAGAAGAGCAGACCGGGTGGATCGAATCGGCCGGTAGGTGGCGACCCGAACAGACGTGTGTAGAACTCCCCGGCGCGATCGAGATCTTCGGCATGGAGGGCAACCTGAAAGATGTCCATCGTTCAAATCACCAGACCCTGGAGGAACAGGACGAGGATCGAGCCGCTGAGGACCAACCAGCTCCGACGGGTTGGGCGGAGGGCTACCCAGAGGGCGGCGATCCCGATCAGGATCCCGACCATCATCAGGGAGAGGTTTTCGAAGTTCCACTCCGCTGGAGTCTTCTTGTAGGTGGCCGAGAAGATCGCCAGGAGAGTGGCGAACGCTGCAGCGGCGATGCCCCCAACTGCAACCAACACCCGCACCGCGATACCCCACCACTCGCGATACCAGGATGGCCACGGGTCTTGCCAGCTCACTGTGTTCGTCCCTTCCGTTTCAAGACTCGATCGATGCTCTCCATCCGCTCGCGAATTGCCGCCTCCCGACCCGAGTCGATCGGGTGGAAGATGGTTACTGGTTCGACACCGTCGGGGAAGTACTGCTGGTCGACTACCTGACCCGGGTGCCCGTGGGGATAGACATAGTCGACACCATGTCCGAGCTTCTTCGCACCCGAGTATCCGGTACCTCGAAGATGAGGCGGGACCGTCGGTGTCGGCCCGTTATGCACCAGTTCCTTACCGGCACCGATGGCCCGGGCAATGGTGTTCGACTTCGGCGCAACCGCCAGATAAAGGGCCGCATGGGTCAGGTGATAGGTCGCCTCCGGCAGACCCACATAGGCGAGTGCCTGGGAGGCGGCCACGGCGACGGTGAGGGCGTTGGAGTCGGCGAGACCGATGTCCTCGGAGGCCAGGATGATCATCCGTCGGGCGATGAACTCGGGATCCTCACCGCCTTCCAGCATGAGGAACAACCAGTAAAGGGCGGCGTCGGGGTCGGAGCCCCGCAAAGACTTGATGAAGGCGGAGATGACGTCGTAGTGACTGTCACCGGTCTTGTCGTAACGGACGAGACGACGTTGCAACGCCTCGGATACGTCGTCGTCCGTGATCTCGGTCCGACCTGCGGCCTCGGCCATACGGGCCGCCACTTCGAGCGAGTTGAGGGACTGACGGGCGTCACCACCGGTGCGTGTGGCCAACTCGTCTGCGGTGTCATCGGTGATGGTAAGCCCGGAAGCACCCAAACCCCTCGTGGTATCAGCCAGAGCTGTCTGGAGCAGCTGTCGGATTGCCGACGGTTCGAGAGACTCGAGTCGGAACAGGGTCATCCGGGACATGAGTGGTGTGTTGACCTCGAAGAACGGGTTCTCGGTGGTCGCCGCAATGAGGAACAAGGTTCCATCCTCGACACCGGGGAGGAGGGCGTCCTGTTGGTTCTTGGCGAATCGATGGATCTCGTCGAGGAATAGGACGGTCCGTCGTTCGTCGCTGGCAAGACGTGCTCGTGCCTCAGACAACACTTCCCGAACGTCCTTGACTCCGGCTGCAGTCGCCGACAGAGTGACGAATACCGCATCGGCGTGGGTGGCGACCAGACGGGCCAGGGTGGTCTTACCGGTGCCGGGTGGTCCCCAGAGGAGCATGGATACCGGTTTGCCCGACTCGACGATGAGTCGAAATGCCGAGCCGGGGGAGAGGAGCGCGG
>CAYNSP010000181.1:0-2579 GCA_964400035.1 uncultured Acidimicrobiaceae bacterium
GGCCCGGCCGGCCTGACCCCGGAAGGGGCCATGGGTGTCATCCTCATCGAGGGTCTCGTGGTCACCGTCCTCGTCCTCCTCGGACTCAGGGAAGCCATCATGCGTGGGGTGCCCAACAGCCTGAAGCGGGCGATCGGCGTCGGTATCGGTCTGTTCATCCTCTTCATCGGGTTCGTCAACGGTGGCCTGATCGAGGTTGGCATTCCCGACAAGCCCCTCAACTTCGTCTTCCCGAATAGCGAGGGGGCGGCGGTCACCCTGATCGGTCTGGCCCTCACCCTCCTGCTCTACTCCCGGAAGGTAAAGGGTGCCCTGATCATCAGCATCGTCGCCACCACGATCATCGCTCTGATCATGGGTGTGGCCAGCGTTCCCGATGGGATCAGTGCCACTCCGAAGTTCGACACGCTGGGGATGTTCGACCTGAGCAACGTGTTCAATCAACTCGGTCTGCTCACCGCGATCCTGACCATCTTCGCCTTCATGCTCACCGACTTCTTCGACACCATGGGGACGGCCACGGCCATTGCCGAGCAGGCCGACCTCATCGACGACAAGGGTGAGATCGAGAATCTGGGGCGGATCCTGTTGATCGACTCGATCGCAGCTGCCGCCGGTGGTGCTGCCGGTGTTAGCTCCAACACCAGCTACATCGAGAGTTCGGCCGGTGTCGCCGAAGGGGGCCGCACCGGACTCACCTCGGTTGTGACCGGCGTGTTATTCCTGGCGGCGATCTTCCTGTCGCCCCTTGCCGGGATAGTTCCCGCACAGGCCACCGCTCCGGTGCTGATCCTGGTCGGGTTCCTGATGGCGGGGCTGCTCAAGGGGATCGACTTCGACGATCTCGAAGAGGGATTCCCGGCGCTGATGGCCTTGATCCTGATGCCGTTGACTTACAGCATCACGGTCGGCATCGGGGCCGGATTCGTGATGCACACCCTGATCAAGGTGTTCAAGGGCAAGGCCCGTGAGATCCATCCCCTGATCTGGATCGTCACGGTTGCCTTCGTCCTCTTCTTTGCTCAGGCCAACTTCAGCGACATCGTTATCGGCTAGACGCCGGGTTGTGGAGGAGGAGGAAAGGGGCCCCCGCTCGGGGGCCCCTTTCTATACAGGGTTAGCGGCTCGGGGCCCGCATGCACTCAGCCGGAGAGTTCGACGATCACCACACTGCGGTTGGAGCAGGCCTGTGCCTGTTTGGCGATCGCCTGGTATTCCGGTGACTGGTAGCAGGCGATTGCGTCCTCGAAGGTGTCGAACTCGATCACCACATTCCGGGGGTGGTCCTTTCCTTCGAGCTGCTGGTAGCGGCCTCCGCGGGCGATAAACCTCCCGCCCTTCGACGGGATCACCTCACCGGCCTTTGCCGCATATTCGGCGTACCCCTCAGGGTCGGTGACTTCGACATGTCCAATCCACAGTGCGCCCATGGCTCTCCTTTCGCGGATCGGAGCCTAAAGCGTGGGACTCAGGTGAGCGCTCGTGCCGTGTCGGGGATCTTGATCAGGATCTCATCGGCGATTCCGTATGCGACGGCCTCCTCGGCGGTCATCCAACGGTCACGCTCGGTGTCTTCTTTGATTCGTTCCTCCGGCTGACCGGTGTGGAGGGCGAGGATCTTGTGCATCGCCGCCTTCTGACGTAGCAGTTCGGCGGCGTGGATCTCGATGTCGGTGACCTGTCCGCTGAGGCCACCACCCATCAGTGCAGGTTGGTGGATGAGGACCCTGGAGTGGGGGAGGACGCGACGCAATCCGGGCTCACCGGCGGCGAGGATGATCGCCCCGGCCGAAGCCGCCATCCCGATGCAGGTTGTTGCCACCGGAGGCTTGACGTATTGCATGGCGTCGTAGATCGCCATCATCGCCGACCCCTCACCCCCGGGGGAGTTGATGTAGAGGGAGATTTCCTTCTCGGGATCCTCGCTCTCGAGATGGAGGAGTTGGGCGACGATGACGTTGGCCAGGGTCGAGTCGAATTCACGCCCCAGGAAGATGATCCGGTGGGCGAGGAGACGCGAGTAGATGTCATAGGCGCGTTCCCCGCGGGAGGACTGTTCGATGACGGTCGGGATGAGTGTCGACATTCGGTTCACGCTCCTCTACAGTGCAACTGGACGGTTGCATGTCACCCTAGCATTAGTGCAATCAAAAGGTTGCACATGGAGGAGAGATGAGCGAAGAGTTGGATATCGCGGTGGAGCGGTCGATCGAGGTCGAGGCCACACCCGAGGAGATTTGGGAGTTCGTGATCGATGGCACCCTCGCCTCCGACTGGATGGGTGCGCCGATCTCCATTGAGCCCAGGCGGGGCGGTTCGGTCGACTTCGCCCCCGATGGTGTCGAGCACATCGGAACTGTCGAGGAGATCGACCCGGGTCGATCGATCACCTGGTCGTGGCGGCATCCCGATCGCGATCCATCCCAGGTGACCATCACCCTCGAACCGGGTTCGAGCGGAACGGTCATCACGGTCACCGAGCGTCTCCTTCCCTACACCACCACCGATACCAGGGACGGCCTGTCCGGATTTGTGACTTTCCGGGGTGAGATCGTCCTGATGGCTGCATGACCCGGCCG
>CAYNSP010000182.1:0-2549 GCA_964400035.1 uncultured Acidimicrobiaceae bacterium
CGTGGCCAGGACCCTGGACATGGACCGCAACCACACCCAGGCGATCCTGGAGAAGGCGTATAACCATCCCGGTTCGGCCTTCATCGAGATCTACCAGAACTGCAACGTGTTCAACGACAAGGCCTTCATCCAGTTGACCGGTAAGGAAGAGAGAGTCCACAACCGGATCGACCTGGAGCATGGCAAGCCGATCGTGTTCGACGGTGGCGCCAAGGCAGTCGTTCTCCGCGATGGCCAGGCGACCGTCGTCGACTCGGCATCGGTCGACCCGAAGGCGATCCTGGTCCACGACGAGACCCGACCCGACCCGTCTGTGGCTTTCGCCCTGTCGAGACTGTCACACGGCCCGTACGGTCCGACCCCTCTGGGAGTCTTCCGCAATGTCATCCGCCCCACTTACGAGGCGGAGATGAACCGTCAGGTCGAGGAGGCCAAGGAGAAGCGTGGTCCCGGCGACCTCAACAAGCTGATCCGGTCGATCGGGACCTGGACCGTCGCCGAGGCGGAATCCAACGGAGGGAACGGTTCCAACTGAACCCGGGTACGTCGTACCCCGTTTCTGACACCCCGGACGGGGTGAGCCGATGACTGCCCGCCTGCTCTCGGGGGTGCCCGTGGCTGCGGCGGTGTTCGCCGGACTGATCCCACGGATCGAGCGACTCCGGGCGGGGGGCAGTCCTGTGGGCTTGGGGACGATCCTGGTCGGCGACGATGGCGCCTCCGAGGGCTACATCCGGATGAAGATGGAGAAGGCGGGCGAACTCGGGTTGGCCGCCCCTCATATCAGACTTCCCACCGATGCCACCCAGGAACAGTTGGTTGACGCCATCGGGCAGATGAACGACAACCCGGTGGTCAGCGGGTTCCTGATCCAGCACCCCACACCACCGCAGATCGATTTCGAGTCGGCGTTGATGGCCGTGGACCCCGACAAGGATGTCGACGGCCTCCACCCGATCAACATGGGAAGACTTGCACTAGGCATGCCCGGCCCGGTGCCGTGCACTCCCGCCGGAATCGAAGCGCTCCTCGCCCACTACGGGATCCCGGTCTCCGGCCGGGAGGTGTGCATCCTCGGCCGGGGAACCACTCTGGGCCGACCGCTCGCCCTGCTCCTCACCCAGAAACGTCCCACTGCCAACGCTGCGGTGACCGTCGTCCATACCGGTGTTCCGGATTGGCCGGAGTACACCCGTCGGGCGGAGATCGTGGTGGCGGCGGCTGGCGTTCCCGGGATCGTTCAGCCAGAGCACATCAAGGAAGGTGCTGTGGTGGTCAGCGGCGGGGTCCGTTACGAGGGAAAGCGGCTCCTGCCCGACGTCGACGAACGATGTGCCGAGGTGGCGTCGTGGATTACCCCGAGAATCGGTGGTGTCGGGCCGACCACCATTGCCATGCTGTTCAAGAACTGCGTCGACGCCGCGGAACGGTCAGGCGGATCCGGCTAACCCATCGACGATCCGCTCCAGTTCATCAGCCTCCCGATCCACCTGTGACGGTACATCCCGACGGGCCACGGACCGAGCCGGGTCGATCAACCTGGAATCCCCGGGTTGGAACCTCGGGTCCACTCCGGTCAGGTCGTCGTCCGTTATCGAATCCAGACCCCGGCTCTGCTCCTCCATCGTCTTGACGACCCGCCCGACCAGATGGTGGGCCTCCCTGAACGGGACTCCCCTTTCGACGAGCGTGTCGGCCAGGTCGAGTGTCGCCACCTCCACCGAAGGTGGCGGCGGATCGAAGGTGACCCCGTCGAGAAGTGTCACCATGGCCATCACCGACCCGGAGAGGGTGTCGGAGGATTCGAAGGCGATCCTCTTGTCTTCCTGGAAATCACGGTTGTAGGTCAAAGGCATGGCCTTCTGCAGAGAGAGGATGGCGGTTACTCCACCGATGGCCCGGGCGGTTCGACCCCGGACCAGTTCAGCGATGTCGGGGTTGCGTTTGTGAGGCAGCGCCGACGACCCGGTGCTGACGCCGTCGGAGAGGGTGACCCAGCCGAATTCTCGTGTCGACCACAGGATGATTTCCTCGGCGAGTCGGGAGAGATGGACCATCTCCTGCCCGCAGCAGAAGACGAACTCGGCGACCATGTCACGGGACCCGACGGCATCGAGAGTGTTGGGAACCGCCCCGGCGAAACCCAGTTCATGAGCGGTCATCTCCCGGTCGAGCGGGAGGGTCGACCCGGCGCTGGCACCCGCACCCAACGGGGATGCGTCGAAACGGGCAACCAGATCCCGGAACCGTCTCATGTCTCGGGACAGGGCCCAGGCGTGGGCGAGGAGGTGCTCTCCCAGCGTGGTCGACTGGGCCTGCTGGAGATGGGTGTAGGTGGGAATCACCGTTGCTCGGGTCTCCCGAGCCCTGGCCACGATCGCCCTGACCAGAGTTCCGGTGCCCTCGATGAGGTCGTAGGTCAGAGCCCGCAGATAGAGACGCAGATCGGTCGCCACCTGATCGTTGCGGGACCGCCCCGTATGCAGTTTCCCTGCAACGGGACCGACCAGATCGAAAAGCCTGCGTTCCACCGCGGTGTGGATGTCCTC
>CAYNSP010000183.1:0-2518 GCA_964400035.1 uncultured Acidimicrobiaceae bacterium
TACCGGGTACTGGATACCGGGTACAGGTCGGGCCGTCAGGCCCGACCTGTTACTGCCAGGAATCCTCGAAGCTGGGGGCTGCCCGACGCTTGCCGGAGTCATCGGACTGTCTTTCGGAACGACCCTCACGACGGTTGCCGTTGTCACGTCCCCGGTTTTCGCGATTGCCGCGATCACCACCACGGTCACCACCGCGTCCGCCGCGGTCGCGCCCGCCGTTGCCCCGGTCACGATCACCACCACCGCTTCGGGGCGGTGCGGAGTCCGGATCGGGCAGGGTCGCACCCGGCAGGGCCTCGACCAATTCGAGACTGACCTTGCCCCGGTCGATCTCCCGGACCTTGACCTTGAGGACGTCGCCGTCCTTGAGGTAATCCTCGACACGCTCGACACGCTTCGATCCGTCGAGACGGGAGATGTGGAGCAGACCATCCCGGCCAGGCAGGATATTCACGAAGGCACCGAATTTGGTGATGCTCACCACTTTGCCCTCGTACTCGGCGCCAAGCTCGACCTCCGGCGGGAAGGCGATCTGCATCACCCTCTCCTTGGCTGCGGCGAGGGCCTCGCCGTCATTGGAGGCGATTCTGACGATCCCCTTGCCATCGGCCTCTTCGATTTCAATGGTGGCACCGGTGACCTCTTCGAGTTCACGGATGACGGCACCTTTCGGACCGATCACTTCGCCGATCTTGTCCTTCGGAATCTCCAGCGACTCGATGCGCGGAGCCCACTTGTTCATCTCGGAGCGGGGTTCGGAGATGACCGCATTCATGGCTTCGAGGATCTTCAACCGGGCCGTCTTCGCCTGATCGAGAGCATCTTTCAACACCTCAGAGGGAAGTCCCTGGATCTTGGTGTCGAGCTGGAGAGCGGTGATCACATCGGCGGTTCCGGCGACCTTGAAGTCCATGTCCCCGAGTGCGTCTTCGGCACCGAGGATGTCGGTCAGGGTGACGAACTTCCCGTCCTGGTAGATCAACCCCATGGCGATACCGGCCACCGGAGCGGCGATGGGGACGCCAGCGTCCATCATCGAGAGGCTCGATGCGCAGACCGATGCCATGGATGTCGAACCGTTGGACGACAGGACCTCGGATACGAGACGGAGTGCGTAGGGGAACTCTTCCTCGGTGGGGACCACCGGAAGGAGTGCCTTCTCAGCGAGGGCACCGTGCCCGATCTCGCGACGCTTCGGACCACGCATGAACCCGACCTCACCGGTCGAGAACGGTGGGAAGTTGTAGTGGTGCATATAACGCTTGCCCGTCTCCAGGGAGAGGGTGTCGAGCATCTGCTCCATCTTCAACATTCCGAGGGTGGTGACATTGAGCACCTGAGTCTCGCCCCGCTGGAAGAGGCCGGAGCCGTGGGTCCTTTCGATGACCCCAACTTCGACGTTCAGGGGACGGATGTCGGTGACACCGCGACCATCGAGACGGATTCCTTCGTTGACCACCCGCTGCCGGGCCATAGTCTTGAACAGCGACTTGAAGGCTCTCTTCGCTTCGGCGCGAGCATCGAGGTCATCCTCGCCAAGCCCGAGCTCGGCGATCGTCTCCTCCAGAGCGGCTGCCTCGGCATCGAGACGGTCGTGCTTTCCGGGGACATTGAGGACCCCGGAGATCTTGGCGGCGGCCACCGACTTCACCCGGTCGTACATCTCGGGGCTGTAGTCGATGGACGGGGTCCACTCGAACTTCTCCTTGCCGGCCTTCTCAGTCAGCTCGAGCTGGAGGTCGATCAAAGCAGCGATGTACTGCTTGGACTCTTCCAGGCCACGAGCGACGGTGGCCTCATCGGAGGGCTGATCACCGGCTGCGATCAAACGCAGTCCTTCAGGTGTCGATCCGGCCTCGACCATGGTGATGTCGATCTCGCCGGCGTCGTTGCGACGCCCTGCCACGACAAGCTCGAACACCGATTCACCGAGATCGGCTTCCGTGGGGAACGGGATCCATTCGCCCTTCTTGAGGGCGATACGGATGCCACCGATCGGACCCTCGAACGGAATCGAGCTGACCATGAGAGCGGCGGAAGCGCCGTTCAAGGCCACCACGTCGAACGGGTTCTCCTGGTCGACGGCCAGTGATGTGGCGACGATGTGGGTCTCGTACCGGTATCCGTCGGGGAACGACGGACGGAGGGGACGGTCGATCAGACGACAGGTGAGGATGGCCTCCTCGGAGGGACGACCTTCACGACGGAAGAACGATCCGGGGATCTTCCCCACGGCGTACATCCGCTCCTCGAAGTCGACGGTTAGTGGGAAGAAGTCGATCCCTTCCCTGACGGATCGACTGGCGGTCGCAGTGACCAGCACTTCGGTTCCGCCCAGTTTTGCCACCACGGCGCCATCGGCCTGGCCAGCAAGTTTTCCGGTGGTGAGTGACACCTCCTTGTCGCCAATCCGACCACGGACTGATATTTCGGGCACATTTGCTCCTTGTTGTGTTTGAAGCCGTGCCCGTTGGCAGTCGTCATGCCTCGGACGGTGGATTGCTGAGGCATCACCACT
>CAYNSP010000184.1:0-2476 GCA_964400035.1 uncultured Acidimicrobiaceae bacterium
GGCTTCAGTGATACGAAGGTCTCGATGAAGCCAAGGCCCTCTACGAGTGGAACTACAAGAAGCAGCTGCTGCGAATCCAGGCGGATGCCGACCACGATTGGGATTCGATCAGCCACGACATCTTCTCGGAGGACTTCCTCCTGGCACGCCCACTTCTCGAGGCAATCCGGTCTCCAGAACCGGTGGTGCTCCTGATCGACGAGATCGATCGGGTCGAAATCGAGACCGAGGCGCTCCTCCTCGAAATCCTCTCCGACTTCCAGGTGTCGATCCCGGAGTTGGGAACGATCGCGGCCTCCAGCCAGCCCCTGGTCTTCCTCACATCGAACAACACCAGGGAACTGAGCGAGGCCCTGAAGCGGAGATGTCTGTTCCTCCACATCGACTATCCGGACCCGGTCCGCGAAGCGCAGATCCTTACCTCACGGGTTCCAGGACTCTCCGAGCATCTGGCCGAGCAGGTGGCCAGGGTGGCGCGGTCCATCCGCAACCTCGATCTGAAGAAGGCACCTTCGGTGTCCGAAACCATCGACTGGGCACGCACCCTGATTGCACTCTCGATCGACCAGATAGACGGGAAAGTCCTCGGGGACACTCTCCACGTCCTTCTCAAGTACCAGACCGACATCGAGAAGGTCGCCAAAGAATTCGCATCTGAGGTCTGATGCTCGGTGTCATCACCGGCTTCATCGACGAGCTGAGACAGGCCGGCGTGCCGGTCTCGATGGTCGAGACCATCGACGCGATGCAGGCCGTTGAACAGATCCCGCTCGACGATCGGGTCGCCCTCCGGGAAACACTAAGGGCGACCATGGTCAAGAACGTCCGCCACCAGCGGGCATTCGACACTGCTTTCGACGTCTACTTCTCGTTGGTCCCGGCTGCTCCGGCCGCAGACGAGACCGGCGAAGAGTCCGGCCCGCCAGCGACGCAGAGTGCCGGTGGTGGCAGTGAGTTCGACCCCGACCTGTTTACCAACCTGCTGCTCCAGGCACTTGCAGGTCTCGACAGTGAGGCGTTGAGGACCGCCGCACGCCAGGCAGTCTCCCATCTTGCCGGAATGGAGCCCGGGCGCCCGGTCGGCGGCACCTACTACCTCTACCGCACCCTCCGTCGCCTCGATATGGCCAGGCTCGAGGCCGATCTCCTTGAGGTGCTCCGTTCCGCCGAAGAGTTGAGCGAGTTCGATGAACGTTTGCTCCGCGAGGAAGTCGAGGAGCGTTTGAACCTGCTCCGTACCGAGATCGAAGAGGAGATCAGACGCCGATTGGTCGACGACCGTGGGCGGGAGGCGGTGGCCCGGACCCTACGTCGGCCTCTGGTCGAAGACATCGACCTGATGCACGCCACCACCAACGATCTCGCCGAGATGGAGGCGGCGATCGGGCCCCTTACCCGAAAGCTCGCTGCCCGACTCGCCCGACGGCGGAGGAAGCGAATGGGCCGCCTCGACTTTCGCCGGACGGTGAGACGTTCCCTGGCAACCGGGGGAGTCCCCGCCGACCCGCAGTTCCGCCACCCGCGACCCCATCGGCCCGAGGTCTGGCTGCTCTGTGACATCTCCGGTTCCATGGCCACCTTCTCCCGTTTCACCCTCCAGTTCACCCACGCCATGTCGACCCACTTCTCCCGTCTCCGGACCTTCGCCTTCGTCGACACCGTCGACGAGGTGACCGGGTTCTTCGGACCGGGCGTCGACTTCGGTTCTGCGGTGACACGGATCACGACCGAGGCCGAGGTGGTGTGGTTGGACGGTCACTCCGACTACGGCAACTCGTTCGAGAGGTTTGCAGAGCGTTACGGACGCCAGATCACACCCAGGACCACGCTGATCATCACCGGAGACGCCCGTAACAACTACCGGCCTCCGAGGGACTCCGCCCTTGCCGATATCGCAAAACGGGCCAGGGCGGTGGTGTGGCTCAATCCCGAGCCCCGTGCCTACTGGGATACGGGCGATTCGACCATGTCCCATTACGCCCGTCACTGCACTTCTGTCCACGAGGTTCGGACCCTCCGGCAGCTGGAGGAGTTCATCGAAGAGCTGGCCCTGCCTGCCGGACGCGGTGTCAGGTAAGCGTTAAACCTTCCCCCCTCAAATGCCGATGTAGTCGGGGTAGCCCGCTCCACGGGCGGATGAGTATCGAAGGGTGAAAACAAAAATGGGTTCGCGCATTCTCGTGGTTGAAGACTCTGCCGTTATCCGACGGTTGATCGAGGTATGTCTTCGCGCCGCAGACCTCGAGATCGTCACCCGTGATGACGGCAAGACGGGTCTTGCCGCGGTTGGGTCGGAGTCACCTGATCTCGTCGTTCTCGACATCGGGCTTCCCGGCATGGATGGTTGGGAAGTACTCGACCGGATCCGTCGGGACGAGTCGACCAAGAACATCCCGGTGGTCGTCCTCACCGCACATGCCGAAGAGGAGTCCCGTCGTAGAGCGAACGAGGGTGGTGCCGACGCCTTCGTGACCAA
>CAYNSP010000185.1:0-2426 GCA_964400035.1 uncultured Acidimicrobiaceae bacterium
CCTGCGGTTCCGGGCTCGACATATGGAAAGGGATCGAGGTCGGACACATCTTCAAGCTGGGTACCAAGTACTCAGAGGCGTTCGAGGCGTATGTCCAGAATGAGGCAGGAGGGAGCCTCCCCATAATCATGGGCTCATACGGCATCGGGGTTGAGCGGAACATGGCCGCGGTGGTCGAAGCCAACCACGACGAGCGTGGAATCATCTGGCCGGTCTCCGTCGCCCCTTACGAGGTTGTGATCACCGTGGTTCGGGTGGATGACGCTGCGTCGATGGACGCCGCCGGAAGGCTCTACAACGAGCTGATGGAGGCCGGTGTAGACGTGATTCTCGACGATCGTGACGATCGTCCCGGGGCGAAATTCGCCGACGCCGAGCTGATCGGGATCCCTTACCGTGTCACTGTCGGTCCCAGAGGCGTGGAGAAAGGCATGGTCGAGCTAACCACCCGACGGGGTATGGAAACCGAGGAGGTTCCGCTTGTCCGGGCCGCCACGGTTCTGACCGACCGGGTTGTAACCGCCCGTCACGGGAATTAACGGGGACGGAAGGGAACCGTCAAGGTTCGTTCCTGTTCTATAATTCACCCCCGACAACGGGACGCTTTTCGGTCAGGTGGGCGCCTTCGGCACCCACCTGGTTTGTTGTGTACCGGGAAAATATGACGGTTGGTGAAGTAGCAATGACACAGGTGAGGGATATCTGGGCGGTGATCGAGCCCTATCTCGCCGCGGAGCGACTCGAGTTGGATGATCTCGAGTTGATCGGTCATGGCAAGGGTCGGATCCTCCGGGTGACCATTGACGGCGAAGACCTCACCATCGACCGGATCGCCGACGTATCACGCGGATTGTCACGGTTACTCGACAGCGAGACCGATCTCGACGGCGAGTACCAGCTCGAGGTCACCTCGCCCGGACTCGAGCGCAAGCTCAAGCGCCCGGCTCATTACGCCAAGTCGATCGGTAGGGAGGTCGTCATCAAGACCCCCGCTGGCACCGTCCGCGGGGTCCTTACCGCCGCCGATGACAGAGGTTTCACCGTTGAGTCTGAGGACGGGGAGACCGTCGTCGGATATGCGGATGTCACCAGCGCAAAGACAGTTTTCAAGTGGGAAAAGGCCGCAAAACCGGGCCACTGAAGGAGAACCATGCAGCTAGAAACAATGATGGAGGCCATCGAGGTACTCGCCCGTGAGCGGGGTGTTTCTGTCGACACCATCCTCGATGCCTTCGCCAATGCCTTGGTCGCGGCCTACAAGAGGAGTCCCGGTGCGGCCGAAGAGGCCCGGGTCACCATCGACCCCGAGTCTGGTGACATCCGAATCTACGCCCAGGAGGTCGACGAAGAGGGCAATGTCATCGACGAATGGGAGGACACCCCCGAAGGTGAGGCTTTCGGTCGTATCGCCGCTCAGTCGTTCAAGCAGGTGATGCAGCTGAAGCTACGTGAGGCCAAGCGTGAGAAGGTCTTCGAGATGTACGAGGGTCGGGAATTCCACCTGGTCACGGGCATTGTCCAGCAGTCCGATTTCAGGTCGGCCATCCTCGACCTTGGAGACGCCGAGGCCATCCTGCCCGCCAGCGAGCGGATCCCCTTCGAGCGTCTCGACCGGGGTAACCGGGTCAAGGCACTGATCATCGAGGTGCGGAATGAGCCGAAGGGGGCCCAGATCGTGGTCTCTCGCAGCCATCCCGATCTGGTGCGACGTCTCCTCGAACTTGAGGTGCCGGAACTGACGGACGGCACGGTGGAGATCGTCGGTATCGCCCGTGAGCCCGGTCACCGGACCAAGATCGCGGTCATCTCCAACGACCCGAATGTCGACCCGAAGGGTGCCTGTGTCGGGGCCCGCGGCTCGCGTGTCCGTCAGGTGGTCAACGAGTTGCGCGGTGAGAAAGTAGACGTGGTTCAGTGGCGCGACGACGTGGCCCAGTTCATCGCCGAGGCCCTGGGCCCGGCGAAGGTCAAGGAGGTCCACATCGACGAAGAGAACAAGCGGGCCGAGGTCGTCGTGTCGGAGCACCAGCTTTCGCTGGCGATCGGTAAGGAAGGCCAGAACGCCCGACTGGCTGCTCGTCTCTCCGGATACAAGATCGACATCCGCTCCGACAGCGAGGGTGAGGAGGAAGGTGCAGGGGTAGGGGAGATGGCCCCCGAAGGGATGCTGGCCGATTCTGACTTACCTACAGAAATGTCGGAGGATGAGGCCGCAGCCGAGTCATCGGATGAAGCTGGGCCCGCGGATGAGACCCAGGCTGAGGCTGAGGAGGGTACTTCGGTTGATAACCCGGCCTCTGCCGCCAGTGAGGACTCTGCCGCCAGTGAGGACTCTGCCGACAGTGAGGACTCCGCTGATAGTGAGGACTCTGCTGATAGTGAGGATGACAGTGACGACGAGAGCGAGTGATTGCTGAATGAGGGTT
>CAYNSP010000186.1:0-2396 GCA_964400035.1 uncultured Acidimicrobiaceae bacterium
ATAGATCCGATAGAGGGCGAAGGTCCTCGCTGCTACCACCTGGGCCCTGAGGGCTTCGGGATGCCAGGTATTCGGAACCTCGCCGAGTCCATACAGGTACTCATCCATCGTCACCACGACGGTCACATGGAGTAGGTCCTTGTTGTCACCCTCAAGAATCGGTGTGAAGTCGATCGATCCACGGGCGAAGGTCTTCCCGATCCCGGGGAAGTACATCCTCGTGGCAGGTTGATTCCCCCATGTGAGCGTTCCCTCGCATACCTCCATCTCGGCCATAGCGACCTGTGGCGTATTGGAATCCTGGTTGGCCTTCATTGTGATCAGGCAGGTCTGTCCCGGATTGGCTGTGGCTCGAGCTCCGTACATGAACCACTGCTCTCCGATGTTGGCAGTGAAACAACGCTCTTCGATGATGGTCCCATCCGCGCCGGGAACAATGGCGGGCACACACAGTTCACCGGTGCCACCGACCGGGACGAAACTCACCGAAATCCGGTTGGGGCCGACGCCGACATGGACGAAATCGGGGTCGCCATGCTGGACGATCTGCCCGGCCGGTGCGATCTGTCCGAACTGGGCACCGGTGTAGAAGTGGCTAAGGATCTGCTCGTGGTTTGATTCCGCGACGGCCATTGCCTGGGCACCCCACTGGGACATTCCGATCCCGTGACCCCACCCGCCACCGTAAACGATGACGTCGGCACCCGTCGTCTGTGCAGTGGAGGGGATCTGGCCCATGGCCGCTGTCGGCCGATCGGTGAAATCCGATGCTGGGGCGGTGGCCTGAGCGGTGTTGCGGTCCTCGATTCCACGGGTCGGACCACCGTCGAAGTTGCGTGGGACGGCGAAGGCGGGAGTGATCGCGCAGAACATCGCCGCGACGACGATCAGTGAGATGGGCAGTCGATGTCTCATAGGCAGTGGTAGGCGTTTGCCTCCTCATGCTTCGGCACGGTCGGGCATGCCCTTAAGGGGAGCCGCTCCAGCCTGCGGTCGTCCCGGATTGTGACACGGCGACTAGCGATGACCAAGTGGTTCGGTCATCATGCCCCCGCTATGCCAACCGACCTCCAGGCGATTGCCGATCCGCGGTTCATACTCCTTGCATGGGCAAGTGGTCTGGCTCTCGCCGCAGGTGCGGTGTCGCTGGCGAAGATCGTCGGAGTCGGGTTCACCTGGCTTAGCGGTGGTGTCGCCGCGGTCATCGGTCTGGCCGGATGGGGGATGGGAGGGGCCCTCCCGTCGCGACTCGCACTCGGTTTCGCGTTGGTGGCGGTCGTCCTGGCGAAGAACAAGCCCGTTGCCGGGGTGCTTCTCACCCTGGCTGGTGTCGGGTATCTCGTCGATGCGGCGGGTCTTGGCGGATGGATTCTCGCCGCCACCGCAACCCTCGCCCTGGGTGGCATCACGGGAATGATGATGCTGGCCCATTGGTATCTGGTCGATCCCCGGCTGCCTCGCTCGGCTCTGCGGGCGCTCAGTGTGGCGGGGATCATCGGGTTGGCAGCCGACGGTGCGGTATTACTGTCGATCGGTGATCTGCAGCGATCAGGGGGCACCATCGCTTTCCTTTCCCTTCTGATGGTGTCGCTGCTACTTATGCTGGGTGGGTTGGGCGCCCTTCGCTATCCGGCGTACTCGGGAGTCATGGCGGCTACCGGGTTGTCCTATCTCGCGGTCCTTACCGGTCTGGGAGCGGTCTTCCTGGGCCGGGCCCTTGTCGCCGGAGTGGGACCCTTCGGAATCTGAATGGAGTGGAGAATGGAAGTCAGAGTCGTATCGTCGATGCCGGACCTAGCCGATGCCACATTGGTCGCCGGTGTGCTGCGTGGGCTCGACCCGGTCCCCGGGTCTGAGGAAGCCTTCGCATCGATCGATGCCGCAGCGTTGGAGGCGTCGGGGTTTGAGGGGAAGAAGGGCGAGTCCTTGATCCTCCCGTATCCCGGTGCACGGTGTGTGCTGCTGGTGGGGTTGGGCGACGAGGCCACCTTCGAGACGGTGCGGTCGGCATCGGGTCTGGCGGTTCGTGCGGCTAAGACCGAGAGGCTGGTCAGCCTGCTGGGAGGAATCGGGATCGAGCAGGCGAGCCGGGCCGTGGCGGAAGGTTCTGTTCTGGGAGGGTTCCAATTCCGCACCTATAAGACCAACGGGGATCGGAACACAGTCGACTCCGTTGAAGTGGTCGGCGGTGACACGCAAGAGGTTGCCACCGCGGTGACGGTGGCGGAACTGACGAATCAGACACGGGTCTGGGTCAACACCCCTGCCCGTGACCTGTCACCCGAAGTGTTCTCCGGTGAGATAGCGGATATGGCGGATGCAGCCGGACTCGAGGTGGAGGTCTGGGATCGCTCCCGGATCGAGGAGGAGAAGTTGGGTGCCCTTCTCGGAGTGGC
>CAYNSP010000187.1:0-2389 GCA_964400035.1 uncultured Acidimicrobiaceae bacterium
TGGCTGACGATGGCCAAACATCCCTGCTCGGTGGACTGAGCGAACACGTCGGTGCCCTCACGGGGGAGACGGAGGGGGGTCAGCACCGAGACCATGTTCCCCACCGAGAGCTGGGCCCCGACTGCGGAGACCATTAGTGGGAGGACGAGGGGGAACCACTTCCACTGTCCGGTGAACAGACCGAGCAGGACCGCCAGGATCAGCGTCTCGGTTACCAGGGCGAGGGAGACCGCTGCGTTCTTTCCGAGCAGCAGATGGGCCGGTCGGGGAGGCAACACGAAGAGGTAGCTGGCGGCATTGCGTTCCCAGCCGAACAGATTCAGGGCGATGGGGAGACCGACGAAGAGGACGAGTATGGGCGCGGCTAGAGGTGCCCACTCCGCACCGCGGACGTCGTAGATGCCGCTGGCACCGAGGACGGTCCCGGCCACGGCGAGACCGACGAAGATCACCGTTCCGGTCCAGACCAGTCTCTGACGCGGGTCACGGATGTAGAACCGGAGCTCCTTGCGGGCGAGGTTGGGGACGATGCCCCACGGTCCGGTCGCCATTCCCTTCGACCTGGCCCGGGCGGCAGGGCGGCTCCCCTCCTTCGGGGTGGTCAGCATCCATCCGAGCAGTCGACGCCAGGCGAGGGCGAGGAGGATGAGCCCGCCGATCGCCGCGGCGAGATGGACGATCGATGAGACAACCGCTCCCGAGGACGCATCGAGGATCGCCTTCTGCGCAGCTACGGGTGGAATCAATAGGGACCAGTCGAGGATCGGAGCGTGCCGGGCAGCACCGCCGATCCCGAGTTCCTCGATCCGGTCGGAGATGGTCCGATAGGCGGTGAAGGATCCGGCGGCGATGGCCAGGATCAGGACGGTGGCTATGTCCCGGCCCCGTCTGGTCCTGAGGATCGCCGAGATGGCGGACGAGAACAGCTGGGTCCCTATCGCGAGGAGACCCATGAAGACCAAAGAGGCGGGAACCACCATCCACCACGCCCGGGGGAAGAGGGTGGCGTTGGTGACAAAGAGGACCACGGGCACGACGATCGCCGGGGCGACCAGGCTGGCAGCGGTCAGACCCCTGATCATCTGATTGTGGGTGACCGGCAAGACCGCCATCTGCTGGGGATCGAGGTTCTCGTCGAGGGGGAAGATGATGACCGGAAGGGTGATCCACCCGAGGAAGAAGAGGAGGGCTGCCCAACCTGCCACCGCGGTTATCGCTCCCGGATCGGACACCCGGAGCCCATCGATCGCAGTCGTGTACTTGCCGGCCAGCCACACCGCAAGCCAGGAGAGGAGGATCAGGGCGATCGGGAAGCCAAACCTCCGCTGGGGGTCGTGGCGGATGCCGTTCCAGGTGAGGCGGGCTTTGAGGCCTACGAAGTGCCGTACCACGACGAGTTCCCGGTGTCGCCACCACCAACGGCGGCGATGAATGCGTCCTCGATGTTCGACATTCCGGTGATCTGGCACAGACCTTCGGGGGTCTCTTCGATGACCAGCCTGCCGCTGATCATGATCCCGATACGGGTGCACAGTTTCTCGACGAGATGCATCTCGTGGGACGAGAAGACGATGGTGGTGCCACCGGCGGCCGCCTCCTGGAGGAGGTTGCGGATGAGTCTTGCGGATACTGCGTCGACCCCTTCGAATGGCTCGTCGAGGAAGAGGACGGGTGGTCGGTGGATGATCGCCGCACCGAGGGCGATCTTCTTGCGCATCCCACGGGAGTAGTCGCCGACCAGCTTCGAGGCGGCGTCGGTGAGGTCGAGCATCTCGAGGAGTTCGTTGCGTCGGGACACGGTCTCGTCTTTGGGGAGTCCGTGCATGGCACCGGTGAAGTCGAGAAGCTCCGCCCCGGTGAGACGCTCATAGAGATTGAACTCCTCGGGGAGGACACCGATCCTCGATTTGACCTGGGTGGGGTGCTGCCAGGTGTTGAACTCGCCGATGCCGGTCTCCCCGGAGTCGGGTCGGAGGAGACCCACGATCATCCTGATGGTGGTGGTCTTTCCGGCACCGTTCTGACCGAGCAATCCGTAGAACTCGCCGGCCTTGATGGCCAGATCGACACTGTCGACCGCAACCATCTTCCCGAATTTTCGGGTGAGACCTTTCGCCCATACGGCCGGCCGGTCGATTTCGGCGCGGGAGCGAGGGTTCTCGGTCAACGGCTGGGCCACGGGGTCAAGTATCGACGCCCTCTGCGGTGAAGTGAAATGATCTCCCGAATAATCCGTCCCAGGATGTAGGTACGGTAGGGGGTACGTGGACTACCAGGCGCTCTACCGGAAGTACCGACCCGAGAACTTCGACGACGTCATCGGGCAGGCCCATGTCACCACCACACTGGCGCGGGAGGTGGCCGAGGGCCGGGTAGCCCATGCCTATCT
>CAYNSP010000188.1:0-2386 GCA_964400035.1 uncultured Acidimicrobiaceae bacterium
CGTGCTCTACGACAATCGCTTCGATCGGGATGGTGATTACCTGGGGATCAACCTGATCACGTCCTATGAGGCGCTGGATATGTGCAAGGTCTTCAACGATCTCGGCTGGGAGTCCTGGGGTGCGGCCAATGATCCGCAAAAGGGTGAATGGGGCTATGAACGGTGGCTCCGCCCCTACTTCGGTGGGGGTTATGAGTGGGATTCGACCGCCGGTACCGAATTCGACGCCGGACGAACGCGCCTCTTCGCCGGGATCGAGGTGCCCCTTCCCTACGGCGTGGACTTCGAGTTCGGCGGCGAGTGGGAGTGGGAGGATTACAGCGGTTTCAGGGGCGGCAGCCTCGTCGACTTTCACCGCCGGCCGCGGGAAGACTTCATTCAGACGTACCGGTTTGGCCTCGAACGGCGGTTTGCCCTGGAAAAGGGCCAGCCCCAGAATCGAACCGAGTTGAAGATCGATCGGGTGGTCCTGATCATCCGGGCGGACGTCCGCTACACGATCGACGACAGCAACGTCCAGGATCGGCTGGGACAGGCCATCTTCAGCTATGATCGCACCGTTTACGGAGTGTCATTTGCACTGCAGTTCAACTGAGGCCGGCCCGGATGGGCGACCTCGGGAACATGGGGGAATCGGACATGCGAGGGATACTTATCGCGGCCGCCGCCCTGTGCGTGACCCTGGCCGACCCTGTTGCGGCGCAGTCGTTCAGTGGATCCTGCATGGTCGCACAATCCCGGCCGGTCGCCGGGCAGGCTCCGGAGCCGGGTTCTGTCATCCGCCCGGACGGGATAACGAGGCCCCTCAACCGGGGCGCTCGCGTCACATCCGACTGCCAGATCGAAACAAAGGGCAACCGGGCGTCGATCTACCTGCCCTGGAAGGAAGAGGGCGAGCCGGGGCAACGGATTGAAACCGGCTTCTACCTCGCTGAGCACACGAAACTCCACCTGACCCCGGGGGATGACCTGCGATATCGCGTTGATGTCAACGTTGGCACGGTCGTAGTGCAGCATACCGGGCCCGACAGGGCGGCTTCGCTGGCGATTGTCACCGGGCGATCCTGGGTCAGTCTTCAGTCCGGGGTGGTCCTCGTCCGCGTGACGGACGGCGGGGCGCCGGCCGAGTGGGAGCTGATCGAGGGAGAGGCGAGCTACTTCGAGGGCACGCTGCCGCCAGGACCGCCCGCGCTGGCGGAGGGGGGTCAACCCCTGCCCCCCGGGGCTGGTGAAGCCAGACTCTTTTCGCGGAGTCTCATTCAGGGGCTCGAGTCCGCTCTTTTGAATGAGGTGGCCGCCATCTGGGTGACTGCCGCCGAAGAAGGCGACTTCACGTTTCGGCAGGAGGAAACCGGCAGCTTCGCGGTAGATCTCGTCGAGAGCACCGTGACACCCCCGCTGGGGGACCAGAGGAAGGACAGCATCAGCCAACAGGCCATCTCGACGCCGGTTACGCAACCACCCGTCGTCGTGGGCTCGCTCGGAGCCGGCCAGACGGGTACAACCTCCCAGGTCCAGTCACTCCTTGGCAGCGGCAACCCCGCCACCGTCCTCGTCGGCGCGAGGCTGGGACGAACCCGGATCGTGGGCAGCCCGGGATCGGCGACCGGCGGTGCCGCAAGCGTCATTCGGAATCCACAGGTTCGTCCACCATTGAACTTGAATCCATAACGGGAAAGAGATATAGTCAAGTTGTTAAAGGTTCGGTTTTGAAGATCAAGTGTGCTTGGGAAGGCACGCGAGGGTCCGATAAGCAGGAACGGCAACCCTATCCGGGCAAGGATCGCCGCAAGAGCAGCCCAACTCTGTGTGATGAGTCCGGAAGCCACGTGTCGTGGCCGAAGAACGTCTGACATGCCTCAGCATACACATTGAGCTCGCTCTCATCGCGTCATTCGACAAGCAGGGTCCGTAGGAGACCATTCGGTCCGGTGTCTCTTCTGACATTTCGTTGAACGCCACCGGCCGGTTTCCATGGGGAGGATTGTGCTGTGGCATCTCCATACCGCAACCAGATAGCGCTCGTCCTGATCATGTTGGTGCTGGTGTTCGTTGTCGGCCAGGGCTGCCCTCCGTGGCGGTACCAGGATCCCAGCAATACGTTTCCGCAACCCTCTCCCGACGAGGACTCCACACCTCACTTTGACCGGCCCTGATGACATCAGAGAAGAGTCCATCAATTGGCGCATCCTCGACGTCAAGGACTCGCTGGGAAGGTCTATTCTGAACGAAAGCAATCCGGACCCATGTGCCTATGGATTTCTTTCCGGGAGCGAGGCGCAGGTGTGCACGAGCGTTTCGCTCAACCAGAGCTTCAATCTCGACGGCGCAGGCAAGACCGTCTTTTACTACCCGCCCGCGCTGGTGACGCAGTCGTGGAAGGTGC
>CAYNSP010000189.1:0-2378 GCA_964400035.1 uncultured Acidimicrobiaceae bacterium
GAGTTGGACCGGGGGAGCGATAGCTCGTTTGGTCTTGGGGGGAACGACTGCCCCCAGGGATAATGGGTGTGGGTGTCCGAGCGCTGGTGTGACCCACTTGTGCCCCCTGACCCGTCTGGTGTCTTTGGGTAGATCTGTCCACTGGCTGCTCGGGCTCCCGCCTGGCACTCACTGAAGGTGATGGTGTGACCTGATAGGAGCCTGGACTAGAGGCCCCGTCCCTGGACTGTCCACCTCTTCTGTGGTGCGTGCCGCCCCTTGTCACTATGAAAGGAAGGGACAGCAATGTCAGTCACGTTAGAACCTCGGGTCGTTTTCGGTGGGGTCGACACTCACCGTGATACTCATACTGCTGCGACGGTTGACCATCTGGGTCGGATCTTGGGAACTGGAGTGTTCTCAGCGACCTCGACGGGATATGAAGAGTTGGCCACCTGGCTGGCCTCGTTCGGGGCAGTGGCGAAGGTTGGGGTTGAGGGGACCGGTTCTTACGGAGCTGGTCTGGCACGGACGCTTGAAGCCGACGGTGTCGACGTTCGGGAGGTGACCCGGGTCAACCGTCAACATCGCCGCCGGCACGGCAAGTCCGATCCTGCTGATGCGGTCGCTGCCGCTCGGGCTGTCCTTAACGGTGACGCCGAAGGTAAACCAAGAGGCGGAACCGGCACCGTCGAAGCCATCAGACTGTTGAAAGTGGCCCGCAACAGTGCGGTCAAACAGAAAACCCAGACCGCCAACCAGATCCGATCAGTGATCACCACAGCCCCAGAACAGTTACGGGCCACTCTGGACAGAAAGACCCTCACCCAGATCACCCGAACTGCCATCGGATATCGACCCGGAGACCCAGCCGACCCATATCAGGCAGCTAAACATGCCCTCCGAGCCCTATCCCGGAGGTGGCGGACCCTCGATCAAGAGATCACAGGCCTCGACAACCACCTCACCGCCCTGGTCCAAGCCACCGCACCACCCACACTGCTAGAAGAACCCGGGATCGGCATCCAGACCGCCGCCGACCTGATGATCACCATCGGCGACCAACCAGACCGGATCAGAAACGAAGAATCCTTCGCTGCCCTATGCGGAACATCACCAGTCGACGCCAGTTCAGGACGCCAACAACGGCACCGACTCAACCGAGGAGGAGACCGCCAAGCCAACGCCGCCCTCCACCGGATCATCATCGTCCGACTCCAATACCACGAACCAACCCGCAAATACATGGCCCGCCGCCTCACCGAAGGCAAAACCAAAAAAGAGATCATCCGCTGCCTAAAACGAGCCCTCGCCAGACAGATCTACAAACACCTCGCCAACCCCACTTGACATCAATAGGAGCATCTACCCCACGGCTGCGCCGTGGGGTCCCCTTCCCCCAAGCCTGGCTGCTTGGGGGACGAAAAGGGGTTCGTTCCCAACACGACGAACTATCGCTGGGGAACGAAAAACTCAGCCCTCTGCCATGACGAGGCCCATGGAGGTAGCGGCCTTCAAATACGTGAGAGCGTCATCCCATACGGGCACGGTCGTTCCCGGTTCCGCCACCGCCCACCCGGCCGCCAGGGCGATACCCGACATGAAGGCTGCGTCATCGACGATGGCCACCCGACGGGTGACACCCCTGGTAAGTACGGCGGCGAACTGGTTGGCCGATCGACCGATGGCAACCCTCCGCTTCGAGTACATACCGTCGACGACCCCTGCCACCCCGACCGGGTCAGGGAAACGGACCTTCTGGTGCCGTCCGTCGGAGAGGTTGGGATGGGCGACGGCGACCAACTGGGGATCGGATTCACGGGCAGCGACCGCCAAGGCAAGACCCTGGGGTGAGGCCCCGTAGACGGCGACACCCTCCTCGGGAGTCTCTCCATCCCAGATCAGCCGCACACCCAAGTCACGGGCCCGCCCAGGTGCCGCCTTGCCGGTGCCGATGAGGAGATCGCACTCCGCGGCATCCCGGACTACACGGAACGAGTTGCTGGTGGCGGGACCGATCACCACCACCTCATCCACACCGGGGTGGGCGGCCAGAGAGTGCGCGGCCCGGAGGACGGTGTCTCCGGCGAGCAGGACGCCAACCCTCACGAAGGTTGGACCGGTGTCCAGTCCTCGGCGGGAGGAGGTGTGGTCCGTCTCGACCATGCCAGGGCCGCTATGACCGCAGCCACAAAACCGAGGGCGAATGGAAGCTTTTTCACCCGGTCAGTGTAAGACCGCTAGTGAACTTCGACGGTGGGGGTCTCCTCGGTGGGTGCGTCCACCGAAGGCTCCTCCAATGCCGGGGCGGCGTGGGCACCGTTTCCCGAGCGGTACTCGGTCGCCGGCGGGAAGACCGTTGCCGGAACGACCACCGGGTTGAGGGTCTCCTCGAGGAC
>CAYNSP010000190.1:0-2332 GCA_964400035.1 uncultured Acidimicrobiaceae bacterium
CTGGGTGACCGATGCCCGGTCGGCGATGGCCACCCCATCACCTGAGACCATGAATCGCTTCTGCTTCTGCCCCCACCAGTCACTGACGACCTGGTCGAGAAGAGTGCGGAGGTCGATCGGTTCCCGGCGGAGTGGCACCTCTCCCAGGTCGACCCTGGCCAGGGTCTGGAAGTCTGCGAGGAGTTCGGACAGTTCCTCTGCCTGGTGTCCGACACGTTCGATCAGTTGGTTCCGCACCCCGGCACTGGAGTCACGATCCTGGAGCAGGTCGGTCAACCCGATCAGGGCAGCCAGCGGTCCTTCCAGATGCTGGCCGACCGCGGAGATGAACTCTCTCTTCTGGGTGCGGGAGGCGCGGTCGTCGATCGGGTGTGGGGTGGATGATTCGGGGTCGGTCTCAGGGACGCGACCGACTGTTGAGGGAGGCACCGATCCTGATCGTCCAAACCGGCGGAATTCTTTAGTTGCCGACCGGGGAATTTTCGGGGGTCAGCCTCCGGCGGGCGGCACAACGCAGTTGTCCCAGTTGCGTCCCGGTCCCCCCGGCCCCGGGTAAGGCTCCGGTTCGGGACGGGGCAACGGTTCGTCCGGCGTGGTGATCCAGCGGACCAGCGCCCGGTATACGGCCTCGGCGTAAGCCTGTTGGAACTCGTCGGTGGCGATCAGAGCCTCCTCTGAGGGATTCGAGATGTATGCACCTTCTACGATCACCGCCACTCCATCGGCTTCATCGAGGACCGTGTAATAGTCGCCACCGGTGCTTCCGTGCCGTGACCTGAGACCGTTCCCGACTCCGCCCACCCAATCCGCCTCGAACCGGCCGAGACCCTTCCTCAGTTCATCGACGATCAATCCCCCGAGGCGGGCTGATTCGGGATTGTGCACCTGGACGTAGGCCTCGCTCCCCGGACCCTCAAGCGATCGCGAGTGGCCCGAGTTGTGGTGGATCGACACCAGGGCCGTGGCTTCGGCCGAGTTGGCGATCAGTGACCTGAATGTGAGCGGCATCTCGTAGTCCCCGCCATTGGGGCCTTCAGGTGAGCGGGTCAGGATCACGGATGAAACGGCTGGATAGGCGGTTCCTGGAGTGACCGTCCCGGTCGCCCAGTCAATGTCATGCGGCGCCTCGAGGAGGGCCTGGAGACGGGCCGCAACCTTCAGGTTCACCTGACCTTCCAGAACCCGGTTCGGTCCCACTGCGCCAAGGTCGGGGAGTCCGTGTCCGGGGTCGATGACGAACACCGCATCTCCGAATTCGGTGCGTCGATCGATGGGGACCAAACCCTCGTCGACGTCGGATGCGGCGAGCCAACCGTCCCGACCGCATGCGTCCATGATTCGGTAGCCGTCGCCGGTGGCCTCGATGATCGGGAACCTGATACCACCGGCGATCCGAGGCCCGCTGCCACCGGGACCGCTGGCGAGGACAGCCCCCTCCTTGGAGATCAAGTAGCCCACACGCATATCCGGGCCGGGTGTCGTGGTGGTCGGCGTGGAACCGGGCGGGCCGGTGGTCGGTGTCGATCCGGAGATTGTCGTTGTGCTGTCGGAAGCTTCACCGTTTCCCGCCTGGCGGTAGAAGAAGACGGCGGCGAAGACCGCCAGAACCACACCCACGACGATGAGGGGACGACGATCCATCAGGAGGTAAGGACTGTCACTGTCAAGGGAAGGTCACCACAACCGAACGGGTAAGCCAATTCTTTTCCCGAGCGGGCTTCAACCCTTAGCGGCCTCGACCAGGGCCCGTCGGAAGGCTTCAGGCGGTTGGGCACCGGACAGACCGAATTGCATGTTGAAGACGTAGAACGGCACACCATTTATCCCGAGTTCTCGTGCGCGGTCCTGATCTGCCCGGACGTCGGCGAGGAACTTCTCGGTCCGTAGGGCCTCCAGGACGCTCTCCCGATCAAGACCCACTTCGCGACCGAGGTCTGCCAGTTCGCCGTCATGTCCGATATGTCGGCCTTCGATGAAGTAGGCCCGCATCAGCCTCTCCTTCATCGGTTCCTGGAGGCCATGGGTCCTGGCCAGATGGATCAGCTGGTGAGCTTTAACCGTGTTGGTGTGTTGGATGGAGTCGTAGTCGTAGTCAAGGCCCACACTCCTGGCGATGCCCACAACCCGGTCGATCATCTGGGTCGCGATCTCAGGCGGGACCCGTCGCTGCCGGGTGAGATAGTCGAAGGCGTTCCCGTTGAAATCGGTCGGCGTGTCCGGCGAGAGTTCGAAACTGTGGTATTCCACCTCCACCTCCGGCTCGTTGCCCTTGTCACGGAACATGGCGATTCCCGCCTCAAGGTTCCGCTTCCCGATGTAGCACCACGGGCAC
>CAYNSP010000191.1:0-2313 GCA_964400035.1 uncultured Acidimicrobiaceae bacterium
CAGGGTCGACTTGCCCGATCCGGAGACACCGGTCACCGCAGTGAAGACCCCGAGGGGGAACTCGATGTCGAGTCCGTTGAGGTTGTTCTCCCTGGCTCCCACCACCTTGATCGCATTCCCGTTGCCCTGACGTCGGAACAACGGCATTTCGATCTGCCGACGGCCGGAGAGATAGTCACCGGTCAGCGAGTCGGGTGCATTCTCAATGTCTTGGAGGGTGCCCTGGGCGACGATTGCGCCACCGTGCTCGCCCGCACCCGGGCCGATGTCGACGATGTAGTCGGCGACCCGGATGGTCTCCTCGTCGTGTTCGACCACGATGAGGGTGTTCCCCATGTCCCTGAGTCGGAGCAGGGTCTCGATGAGACGCTGGTTGTCACGCTGGTGGAGTCCGATCGAGGGCTCGTCGAGGATGTAGAGGACCCCGACCAGACCCGATCCGATCTGGGTGGCGAGACGGATGCGTTGCGCCTCTCCCCCGGCCAGTGTCGCCGCCGACCGTGACAGGGTGAGATAGTCGAGTCCGACATCGAGGAGGAACTTGATCCTCGCCTTGATCTCTTTGAGGACACGTTCTGCGATATGGGTGTCGCGCTCGGAGAGGGTGAGGTTGTCGAAGAACTCGTATGCCCCTCCGAGGCTCATGTCCGACACTTCGGCGATGTTCCGATCCCCGATGGTCACCGCCAGGGAGATCGGGTTGAGCCTCGCACCCCGGCATGCCTCGCAGTGGACCTCTGCCATGTACTCCTGGTAGTACTCCCTGGCGTAGTCGGAGTCGGCGTTCTCGTGACGTCGGGTGAGGAAGGGCACGGCACCTTCGAAGGTGGCGTCCCACACCCGCTTACGTCCGAAACGGTTGAGGTACTGGACGGTGATCCGCTCTTCGCCGGTGCCATAGAGGATCTTGTCCTTGGTGTCCTTGGGGAGGTTCCGCCAGGGAGTATCCATGGAGAATCCGAGTGCCTCGGACATGGCTGTGAGGAGTCGGTGGTAGTAGCGCATCCGATTCCCCGACCACATGGCGATCGCCCCTTCGTTGAGCGACAGGTCGGGGTCGGCGATGACCAGGTCGGGATCGACCTGATAGGTGGTGCCGATTCCGGAACACACCGTGCATGCGCCGTAGGGGCTGTTGAAAGAAAAGTTGCGTGGCTGGAGGTCTTCGAAGCTCAGCCCACACACCGAGCATGCGAGATGCTGGGAGAAGGTGAGGCTGGGTCCGTCGGTGATGTCGATTTCGGCGACACCTTCGGCTAGAGAGAGGGCGGTCTCCAGCGACTGGGTGAGACGCTGCTCCATCCCGTCGCGTCGGACGAGACGGTCGACGACCACTTCGATGGTGTGCTGTACGTACCGATCGAGCTTGATCTCCTCGACCAGTTCCCGGACCTCTCCGTCTACCCGGGCACGGGCATAGCCTTGTCGGGCCAGATCTTTGAGCAGGCTCTCATACTCCCCTTTTCGTCCCCTCACGACGGGAGCGAGCACCTGGAACCGGGTCCCTTCTTCGAGTTCGAGGATCCGGTCGACGATCTGCTGGGGTGTCTGTCGTTCTACCGGGGTCCCATCGTTGGGACAGTGGGCGACGCCGATGCGGGCGTAGAGGAGCCGGAGGTAGTCGTGAACTTCGGTGACCGTGCCCACCGTGGAACGCGGGTTGCGTGAGGCAGTCTTCTGGTCGATGGAGATCGCCGGCGAGAGCCCTTCGATGAAGTCCACGTCGGGCTTGTCCATCTGGCCGAGGAACTGCCGGGCATACGCCGACAGCGACTCGACATAGCGCCGTTGACCTTCGGCGTAGATGGTGTCGAAGGCCAGTGAACTCTTACCGGATCCGGAGATGCCGGTGAAGACAATCAGCTTGTCGCGGGGCAGTTCGAGCGTGAGGTTCTTGAGGTTGTGCTCGCGTGCGCCACGTATGAGTATCGAATCGGTGGACAATCTTTCGCCTGCTCCGGTGGGTCGCCCATTGTAAACCAGAACTACCCCGAACACATGTACGATTGGAAGGGAAACGGTACGGCTACAAGCGGGCTACGGCGGGGGAAGGTTGGCCATTCAGCCGGTTGAGGGCAGGTAAGAGGATGAGGTAAGCCGTGAGGACCGGGGCAAGAGCCCGAGCCGAGTCGAAATACCTGTACCAAACCGGCCAGGAGAGGCACATCCCGAGAATGGCGAAACCTGCTACCGCCCACCCGAGAACTGTCGGTCTCCGGATCGACTTCCACACCAGGCTGATCGATACGAACACCAGGATCAACGCTCCGAGCATGTCCAACTCGTGTCCGGACCCTTCGAACCACCGTTGCG
>CAYNSP010000192.1:0-2284 GCA_964400035.1 uncultured Acidimicrobiaceae bacterium
GTCCGGATCGTCGTCAGCGACGAGGACGCGTTCACTCATTCCACTGCCCTTCTGATATCAGCAACTGCTTCCTGAGGCTTCCCGGCTCCGAAAATGGCCGATCCTGCCACCAGGACGGTGGCGCCGGCGTCAACGATCTGACGAGCGTTGGCGGCCGTAACGCCTCCATCAACCTGAATATCGGTCGTAAGACCCATGTCCTCAACAGACTTTCTGGCCAGCTCGACCTTCGGAATCACCGACTCGATGAAGGTCTGACCGCCGAATCCGGGCTCGACGGACATGATCACTACCACCCGGCACAACTCGAGGAACGGAGCGACGGCATCGAACGGCGTACCCGGATTGACCACGAGACCAAAGTCCAGGCCGGCATCGGCGGTCCGACGCCCTGCCCCGGTGGGATCAGGTACCGCCTCGATATGCATGGTCAGCAGGTTTGCTCCAACCTCTCGCCATTCGTCGATGTAGTCGGCCGGATTGGTGGTCATAAGGTGAACGTCGAAATAGAGGTCGGTTATCGGGCGGATGCTCTTGATCACCGGCAACCCGAATGAGATGTTCGGAACGAAATGACCGTCCATGACATCGAGGTGGAGCCAGTCGACATGGTCTTCGACGGTGGCGATTTGATCCTCGAGACGGGCGAAATCAGCAGCCAGAAGTGACGGGGCAATCTTCACGGAGGGCACTGGTATGGATTCTACTGGGGTCCGGTGACACCAACCGAGCCGGTGGAGGCGTGCCGACCACGGGCCCAGACGTCTCCGGTCATCGGGCGTTTCCCGGGTGGTTGCACCGACTCCAGGACGATCCCCGATCCGCCGACATTGATCACCGGCCATCCGTCGACGAGGGTCCATCTACCAGGCCGTCCGGGGTCGCCGCCGATCCTGGCGGCGAGGATCTTGTGGATGACCCCGTCGATGGTGAGTGTGGCGCCGGGGGCAGGTGCCAGCCCTCGTACCCGACCCAGGAATGTGCGCGGATCGATGTCCCCGTCCAGGGGCCGGTCGGCCGGTTCGATGCGGGCTGCATAGGTGACACCGTCCTCACTCTGAGGGACGGGCATGATCTCACCCGCCAGGTAGCCGGGGAGGGTGGTGACCAGGAGGCGGGCTCCGATCCGGGCGAGTCTGTCGGTCAGGCTGCCCGCATTCTCCGACGGATGAATGTCAACCGCTTGGGCAGTCAGCACCGGGCCGGTATCCAGACCCTCATCGATTCGGATGATGGTCACTCCGGTCATCGTGTCACCTTCCATCAATGCCCTTGCCACCGGCGCCGCCCCACGCCATCGGGGAAGCAGTGAGAAGTGGATGTTGAGTAGCCCGTGTTCGAAGGATTCCAGTACCGCCCGGCGCAGTATCCGCCCGTACGCCACCACGACCCCCACATCGCCTTTGCCAGCGATCATGGCGGCCAGCTCCCTCCCGCTCTCGGGCTGGGCAACCGGAATTCCATGTCCCAGGGCAGCCATCTTGACCGCAGGCGGGGCTGGCTTCCCGGAGCGGCCCCTCGGCCGGTCGGGTTGGGTGACCACAAGTTCGACCCCGAACCGTTCGTGGAGCTCGTTCAAAGCGGGAACCGCCTCCTCCGGTGTGCCGAAGAAGACGACCCGCGTCATCTCAAACCCAGGTGCTCGTCCCGAAGCTCTTGCAGGACCTTTTTACGGAGCCGTTTCGGCAGATGGTCGATGAGGAGACTTCCGTCGAGATGACCGACTTCGTGTTGGAGCACACGACCCATCAGCTCATCCCCGGCGTACTCGACCTCGTTCCCTTCCAGATCGAGGGCGACAACCCGGGCGAACGCCGGTCTGGTGATCGGCCAGTACCTGCCCCGCACCGAAAGACATCCCTCATCCCACTCTGCCTCACCCGAGGTCTCGACGATCTCGGGGTTGATCATCACCCTGGGGCCTTCGCCCGCGTCGAACACCGCGATCCGACGGGAGATCCCCACCTGGTTGGCGGCCAGACCCACACCGGGTGCGGCGTACATGGTCTCGATCATGTCGCGGACCAGCGCCCGAACGACATCATCGATCTCCTCGACCGGTTTCGTCGCCATACGGAGAACCGGGTCCCCGAACTGTCGGATGGGCAGGATGGCCATATGAGGGAAGCAGGGTAGACCGGCTCGGACTCCAGGCCGTACCTCATACGACGCTTACAGGTCGATGGGGTCGGCGTCGATCCGGACGGTGGCACCGGCCTCCCTCCACCGACCGACCAGCCCGCGGAGCTCCTTTCTGGCCACCGACAGGTCGCCCGAAATGAGC
>CAYNSP010000193.1:0-2269 GCA_964400035.1 uncultured Acidimicrobiaceae bacterium
GTCTCGTTCCGCTCCGGGGTCTGCCCGGTCACAGAAGCGAGCTTCTCGAGGAGTCGCCGATAGTCGGTCTCCTTCTTTGCCGCCAGGGCAGGTCCGGCTGACGACCATGCGATCGAATCCGGATCCCGGCCATTCTCCGCGGCCATTTCCCGGGTCTTTCTCCGGACCGAGGCATATTCGTCCGGCGGACACACGTAGAGGTTGTATTCGTCTCCGTAAAGGGCAGTCATCCGGCGGGCCATCGCCTTTCCGGCACCGCCGGCCATCAACCGGAGACTCTTGGGATGGGGATGGGGGTCGAACTCCTCCAGGGTGAAGTACTTGCCTTTGAAACCTCGGGTCCCGGGGGTGATCGCCGCCCGCAGATATGCCATCGCCTCCTCGAGCATCTCCACCCTTTCTTTCGTCTCGGGATAGGGCAACCCGTATACACTGAACTCTTCGTCCATCCACCCGGCGCCCAACCCGAGGGTGAACCTGCCATCGGTCATCTCGTCGAGGGTCACCCCGATCTTGTAGTAGACGGCGGGGTGTCGGAAAGTGACCGGGCTGACCAGTGAAACCAGTTCGAGGTCGGTCTCCCGGGCCAGTCCGGCGATATGGGTGAGGCTGTCCCACGCATCGGAGTCCGGTTCTGATCCCCGGCGTAGATAGTGATCGGGTAGAGCGAAGGCCACCATTCCCGCCCCCTCTGCCCATCGGACGGTCTTCATCAGGAAGTCCCACGAGCCCCTCACCTGTATTGCCAGGTCCATCACACCACCGCCATCGAATCTTCGGCGAGTGCCCTGGCATGCATCCCAACATCGAACGTCGGGTCGAGGACGTAGTGCAGGACCACTCCATTCAATGAGGTCACCAGGGTCTCGGCGCGACGATTCGCAGTTGCAGCATCGATCGCGGGGCGCTCACGGAGGATGGCGTTGGCGAACCGGGCAACCCGTCTCTGGTGATGCCGCATCACTCTTGCTTTCAGTTCTGTGTTGTTGCGTCCGCCGGACACCGCTATCCCGATGTAGACCCTGGCCAGATCCTGTTGATCAACCACGAATCTGAGATAGGCGTCGACCAGGTCGGTCAGAGTGTCGGTCCCGGTGTGGTCAGGATCGGGGTCGACAGCCTCGATGGCCTCCCGGACGACGGTGAGGATGGCTTGCTCCTTCGAATCGAAAAGGTTGTAGAAGCTTCCGGGAAGAACTCCGGCCCTGGTGCAGATCGCCTTGATCGTGGTTCCCTCCAAACCTTGATCCGCAATCAGGGCACGTGTCGCCGCCAGGATCTTGTCCCGCGTCTCAAGACCCGATCGGTAGCGCATCGGCGCAACGCTAGTGGCCTTCATCGTTGACCTGGTGCGCTCCGGGTGCACATCGCGTATGTTGTGCCCCGGTCCGACGATGAGATTTGGATGCGGCTAGAGGAAGTTGCGGCGCTCGTGGAGGGTGTGCTCCACATGACAGTGGCACAGGCCCGGCAGATCTACGATCACTTCGGGACCTACCGCCCGGCGTCGGTGCTCGAGTTGGGCTTCGCGCACGGTGTGTCCACTTGCTATCTGGCGGGTGCGCTTCAGGAGGTTGGGGGCGAATCGGTCACCACTATTGACATCGTCAGCGCCTTGAAACGTCAACCCGACATACACACGCTCCTGGGGCGATGCGGACTGGAGCATCTCGTCGATGTCCGGACCCACCCCACCTCATATACCTGGGAGTTGATGGGGATGCTGGAGGCCGAACCGCAGCCCAGGTTCGATTTCGTGTATGTCGATGGGGCCCATCTATGGGATGTGGATGGTTTCGCCTTCTTCCTGGTCGACAGATTGTTGGCCCCCGGAGGCTGGATTCTCTTCGACGATCTCGACTGGACCCTTGCCCGCTCGCCCTCCATGGCCGAGGTCGACTGGGTGCGACGCTTACCGGCGGAGCAGAGGGAGACCAAACAGGTACGAAAGGTCTTCGAGTTGCTGGTCAGATCCCATGAGAACTACGGCGAGTTTCGTGACGAAGCCGGATGGGGATGGGCCAGGAAGACCGGGCCGTCGAAGAACCGCCGCCTGAGATTCAGATGATGTTCGGGCCGCCGCGACAGACGGGTCCAAAGTCCCTTTCCTTTGAGTGATCACTCAAATTACAATCGGTAGGGATGAGCCACTACAAGTCGAATCTTCGTGACATCGAGTTCAACCTGTTCGAGGTGCTCGGTGTCGAGTCATACTTGAATGACGATTTCTGGCCCGGTATCGATCGGTCCACCATCGAGGACATTCTCA
>CAYNSP010000194.1:0-2269 GCA_964400035.1 uncultured Acidimicrobiaceae bacterium
ATGTTCTCTCGACTGGGTCGCTGGTGCTTTCGCAACCGAGGAAAAGTCGTCCTCCTCTGGATCGGTGCGATGGCGGCGGCCGGCCTTCTCAGCAACCTGATCGGAACGTCGTTCAGCACTGAGTTCGCCCTCCCCGATGTGGAGAGCCGGCGCGGGTTCGAAATCATCGACGAGCACTTCGACGAGAACGGTGCCGCAGGCGAAGGTGGGACGATCGTCTTCCGTGCCGAACAGGGCGTCGAAGACCCGGCGGTAGTGGCGGTAATGGTCCCCTTCCTCGACGCCGTCGGCGAACTCGAAGGTGTCAGCATCATCAGCCCCTACAGCGAGGAGGGGATCCAACAGATCGCCCGCACCGGCCCCGAAGCCGGGAAGATCGCCTACGTGGTGGTCGGTCTGCCACGGGAGATCAATCTGGAGGCTGCCCAGGAGATCAGTCGGGAGATTCACAACCTCATGCCGGAACTCGAGGGTCTCCAGATCGAGGTCGGCGGACAAACCCTGGCGGAGTTCGAGGTTCCCGAGTCCGAGGCGCTCGGACTGGCGTTCGCCATCGTGGTCCTGATCTTCGCCTTTGGCTCGGTACTGGCAATGGGCCTCCCCATCGGTGTCGCCCTGGCCGGAATCGGCATCGGATCACTCCTCACCGGTCTGGTCTCCAATGTCGTCACCATGCCCGACTTCGCGACCACGGTCGCCATCATGCTCGGCCTCGGTGTGGGCATTGACTACGCCCTCTTCATCGTCACCCGCTTCCGCGAGGGCGTCCACGGCGGGGCCTCATATGAGGATGCCACCGCGGTTGCTATCGACACCGCGGGTCGAGCGGTCACATTCGCTGCCGCGACTGTGGTGATCTCGTTGTTGGGGATGGTGTTGGTCAATCTCTCCTTCATCTCCGGACTGGCAGTGTCCTCGGCATTGGTGGTGATGGTGACCGCCATCGCCGCCCTGACCCTCCTCCCCGCCCTTCTTGGCTTCTTCGGCGACAGGGTGGAATCGACCCGCTGGCGGGGTCTAATCGCCGCCGGTCTGGTCGCCGCGGCGCTGGCCGGGTTCGCCCTCAGTTGGGACTGGCTGATGATCGGCGGGGCGGCCCTGGCGGTGCTTGTCCTTCTCGCCAGCTTCGCCTTGGCCCCACTCCGGAAGGAAGTCACCTATCGGGAACCAAAGCCGCTTCGCGAGTCGGTCCCCTACAAGTGGAGTCGCTTCATCCAACGTCACCCCTGGACCATGGCTCTTACCGCTTCGGCCCTGCTGGTGGTCCTGGCCCTTCCCGTGTTCGGACTCCGGCTCGGATTCTCCGACGAAGGCAACTTCCATGAGAGCACGACCACACGCCGAGCCTATGACCTGCTCGCCGCCGGATTCGGTCCCGGGTTCAACGGGCCTCTTCTCCTTGCCACAGAGCTGGACTCGCCAGCCGATGCGATGTCACTCGAAGCAATCACCGGTGCGATCGCTGCCGACCCCGGTGTCGCATTCACGACACCCGCTTTCCCCAACGATTTCGAGGCACCCACCGCGGCGATCTGGAGGGTTTATCCGACCACCGCTCCACAGGACGAGGCCACCACCGATCTGGTCCACCGTCTCAGGGATGACGTGCTTCCCGCCGCTACCCTCGGGTCCAACCTCGACGTGTCCGTGTCCGGCTTCGTGGCGGCCTCGGTCGACTTCTCCGAGTACCTGACGCAGCGGTTGCCACTGTTCATCGGCATGGTCCTTCTCTTCTCGTTCCTCCTGCTGATGACTGCCTTCCGCTCGATCCTGGTACCGGTCAAGGCGGTGGTGATGAACCTCCTTGCCATCGGTGCCGCCTACGGAGTGGTGACCGCGATCTTCCAGTGGGGTTGGCTCGGAGGAATCCTCAACATCGCCCCCGCGCCGATCGAACCCTTCGTACCGATGATGATGTTCGCCATCGTCTTCGGACTCTCCATGGACTACGAGGTCTTCCTGCTGTCCCGGATCCGGGAGGAGTATCTCCGCACCGGGAACAGCCGCACCTCGGTGGCCGACGGTCTGGCGGCGACGGCACGGGTGATCTCGGCGGCGGCGGCGATCATGGTGGTGGTGTTCGGGTCGTTCGTGCTCGACCCCAACCGGCTCATCAAGCTCTTCGGTGTCGGGTTGGCTTTTGCGGTCTTCCTGGACGCCACGGTGGTCCGGATGCTCCTGGTGCCGGCGACGATGGAACTCCTCGGTGACAAGAACTGGTGGCTTCCCCGCTGGCTGGACCGGGTCCTCCCCAACATCGACGTCGAAG
>CAYNSP010000195.1:0-2263 GCA_964400035.1 uncultured Acidimicrobiaceae bacterium
CTATGTCGAATCACTCCGTGCCTACCTCCTGGGGATCAAGGGTGAGTTGAGCGAGAACTCGGTCGATCTGATCGACACCAACCCGCTCCGCGTCCTCGACTCCAAGACCGACCGGGATCGACTCGCCGACGCCCCACGGAGCGTCGACGCCCTGTGCGCGGAGTGTGAGGCTCATTACGACGCGGTCAAGGCGTTCCTCGATGGGCTTGGTATCGCGTATGTCGAGGATCCGAGACTGGTGAGGGGTTTGGACTATTACACCCGTACCGCATTCGAGTACATCGGGACCGGACTCGATGCCGCCCAGAATGCCCTGGGCGGCGGAGGGCGTTACGACGGTCTGGCCTCGGTCCTCGGTGGTCCGGACACCCCCGGGGTCGGATTCGCACTCGGGCTCGATCGGATCCTGCTCGCCTCCGGGACGGGTGACGACGGTCATCTGGATGCCTACCTGGTCTCCGAGGTCGGACCTGAGGAGGCCCTCATGGTCGCCTCCGGACTTCGGGCTGACGGTCTCAGGGTCGACTTCGATGCCGCCGGTCGTTCGGTGAAAGCACAGTTCAAGACCGCCAGAAGGCTGGAGGCACCGGTGATCCTCGTCTACCGGGGTTCGGATCAACCCATTGACATTCAAACCTCTGACGATCGGTTCGAGGCGCCGGTCGAAGAGACAGCCGACGGTGTCCTCGACTATCTGATGGAGATGGAGTGATCAGGACACATCACGCTGGGAAGATCGACCGGTCCGACATCGGGTCGCAGGTGAGCATCGCCGGATGGGTCCAGAAACGAAGGGATCACGGGGGAGTGGCCTTCATCGACATCCGGGACGCTTCGGGAATCGTCCAGGTGGTTGCCGACCCGGGCCAGCATCCCATCCTCGATGATCTCCGGATGGAGTTCTGTATCCGGGTTGAAGGCGTGGTGCGGGCACGGCCCGAAGGCACCGAGAATCCCGACCTCGCCACAGGGGCAGTCGAGATCGGAGCCGACACCATCGAGGTCCTCTCCGCTGCCCGGAATCTTCCGTTCATGATCGATGACCGGACCGATGTCGACGAACTGGTGAGACTCAAATACCGGTATCTGGATCTTCGACGTCCCCGCATGGCGGCGAACCTGAAGGCGCGGTCGAGGACCACGGCAGCCATCCGCAGGACCCTCGATGACCTGGGCTTTCTCGAAGTTGAGACACCGACGCTGATCAACTCGACTCCCGAGGGGGCCCGAGACATGCTGGTTCCGAGCCGGCTCCGCCAGGGCGAGTTCTACGCCCTTCCCCAGTCGCCCCAGCTCTTCAAACAGCTGCTGATGATCGCCGGGGTGGAGCGCTACTTCCAGATTGCCCGGTGTTATCGGGATGAAGACTTCCGTTCCGACCGTCAACTCGAGTTCACCCAGCTTGACCTGGAGGGTTCGTTCTGGGGCAGGGATGACGTGTTCGCAGCCATCGAGGCTGTGCTGGCCGCGGCAGTCAAGGAAGTGAGGGGTATCGACCTGACCTTGCCCCTGCCCAGACTCACCTGGCAGGAGTCGATGGACCGATATGGGGTCGACAAACCCGACATCCGGTTCGGGATGGAGATCGTCGATCTGGGCGAGGCCGTATCGGGGTGTGGTTTCGTGGTGTTCACCGACGCCCTCGACGCTGGTGGCACGGTCCGGGGGATCAATATCGGACGCCAGGAATGGTCACGGGCCCGTGCCGACGCCCTCACCGAGAAGGCGAAGGACCTGGGAGCGAAAGGCCTCGTGTGGGGGGTCATCGAAGACGACGGTTCGCTCCGTTCCCCGGCCTCCAAGTTCCTCAACCCCGAGGAGGTCGAGGCGATCAAGACCGAACTCGATGCGGGTCCCGGTGATGTGATCCTGATCGTGGCCGATTCCTGGCGGAAGACGGTCGAAGTGCTCGGTGCTCTCCGCAACGAGATGGGGAGGCCCCGGGACCACGACGAACTCGCCTTCCTCTGGGTGGTCGACTTTCCGCTTTTCGAAGAAGGTGAGGACGGGAAGATCACCTTCTCCCACCACCCCTTCACCTCACCGCACTCGGTCGACCAGATGCGGACCAATCCGAGGGAAGCGCTTTCAAACGCATACGACGTGGTGGTCAATGGAATCGAACTGGGGAGCGGGTCGATCCGTATCCACGACCCAGTGGTGCAACGGCAGGTGTTCGAGATCCTCGGTATCGATGAAGAGACCGCGCGTCGGCGTTTCGGATGGTTCCTGGAGGCTCTCGAGTACGGGACGCCGCCTCATG
>CAYNSP010000196.1:0-2241 GCA_964400035.1 uncultured Acidimicrobiaceae bacterium
GTGGGTCGGATAGAGCACGCCATAAGCCCCGAGAACCGCCGCGATCGCCCCGGACGCACCCACCAGCGGAACCGTCGAGTCAGAGTTGGCCAGGACGAAGGCGAGCGTTGCTGCGATGCCACCGGCGATGTAGAGGAGGGCAAACCAGAAATGGCCGAAGGCCTCCTCCACGTTGTTCCCGAAGATCCAGAGGAACCACAGGTTGAAGGCGAGATGCCCGAACCCGCCATGGAGGAACATCGAGGTGAAGATCGACACCCACGGGTTCTTTTCCGGGAACACCGGGGTGCCCTGGGTGTCACCGCAGGTCTGGGACTGGATCTCCATGGCAGTGAGAGGACTCCCGCTGGTGATCTCGCAGGCGATCGCCGCCCGCCGGAACAGGAACTCGTTGGTCTCCTGGATCGTGCTCTGACTCTGGAAGACGAAGAAGACGAGGGCGCATGCCGCAATCAGGCAGTACTTGACCCACGGGACGATGTGTACCGGGTTGATGTCGCGGATCGGGAACACCCGGTGATCCTACGGGCTTCTATACACCCAGCACGGCGCGCCGGATCTCGGGATTTTCGGAAAGACTCGCCGCCGGTCCCTCCATGACTATCCGACCTTCCGCCAGCAGGTAGGCGCGTGAGGAGATCTCGAGGGCGCGTTCGACGTTTTGCTCGACGAGGAGGACACTGACGCCGTTGGCCCGAACGGTCTCGATCACATCAAAGACCTCGTCGACGATCACCGGTGCCAACCCGAGCGACGGTTCGTCCATGAGTAACAGCCGCGGGCGTGCCATGAGGGCCCTCCCGATGGCGACCATCTGCTGTTCTCCCCCGCTCAGACTGCCGGCCAACTGGTTGGGCCGTTCGGCGAGACGTGGGAAGAGCGTGTGCACCCACTCCAGCGACTCACGGTGATGCTCCCGGGCGGAACGGTTGAACGCCCCCAGGTCGAGATTGTCCCTCACCGACAACGCCGGGAACAGTCGTCGCCCTTCGGGCACGATGGCGATCCCGTGGCGGCAGGTCCGGTGACCCGGCAGGTCGGTCAATTCGACACCGTCAAAGACGATGCGGCCGTTCTTCGTCCGATTGATCCCCATGACCGTGTTGACGAAGGTCGATTTGCCGGCCCCATTGGAGCCGATCACGGAGACCACCTCGGCGTCACCGATGGTCATCGAGACAGCCCAGAGGGCCTGGGCATCACCGTAGAACACATCGATTCCGACGACTTCAAGCATGACCCTGCCTCCCCAGGTAGGCGGTGATCACGGCCGGGTCCCGGAGGACATCCGAAGGTGCGCCCTCTGCCAGTTGAAGACCGTGATCCAGGACGACGATCCGGGTGGAGAGCTGATTGACCACCCGCAGGAGATGCTCAACGAGAACGATGGCCACTCCCGACTGATGTATCCGCCGGACCACACCTACAGCATTGTCGATCTCCGCTGGATTGAGACCGGCAAGGGCTTCGTCCAGAAGGAGAACCGAAGGTCGGGTGGCCATCGCCCGGGCCATCTCCAGGAGCTGGCGTTCGTGGAGGTTGATTTCGCCGGGAAGGGCATCGGCCAGATGGCTCAGCCCGACCAGCTTGAGGTATTCGTCGGCCGCCGCCCGGGACTCGTCGAGCCCCTTCGGTTCACGTCCGAACATGATGGCGATGGCGACGTTGTCCCGGACTGTCAGAGACGGGAAGGGCCGGGGGATCTGATAGGTGCGGGCGAGCCCCAGATGTGCGATCTTGTGTGGCGCCATCCCCACCACGTCTGTGCCGTTGATCGCGATCCTTCCGTCGGTTGGCGTGAAGGTTCCGGATATGAGATTGACCAGTGTGGTCTTTCCGGATCCGTTGGGACCGACCAGGCCGACCAGTTCACCTTCCGATACCTTCACTGACACGCCACGGAGGGCATGGACACCACCAAAGTCCTTGGTGATGTTCGATACCTCCACCAGAGGTCGGCCGACCTCCACACTCCTCACCGGCTCGGGTTCGTGGGCCATGGGTGAGCCGCGCCGGGAGACTTCCTTACCGCCGGGCAGGAACACGGCGACGGCCGCAGCCAGGAGCGCCACGCCCAACCAGTCCACCGGCTGACCCCAGAAGTTGCCAAACGCCAACAACAGATATGTGGCCACGAGTGCCCCTGCAGCCAGCCAGGGTCGGCGGCTGAACCGGGCCATCAGACCGTCGGGAGCGAAGAGCACGATGACGATGAGGATCACACCCAGGACGATCAGGCTC
>CAYNSP010000197.1:0-2234 GCA_964400035.1 uncultured Acidimicrobiaceae bacterium
CGCGACGGCCGGATCCGGTTCGGGCTGTCAGCGATCAGGAATGTGGGTGAGGGGGTGGTCCACAAGATCATCGAGGCCCGCAACACCGGTGGCCCCTTCCAGGACTTCGCCGACTTCATCAACCGGGTCGACATCTCGGTGCTCAACAAACGGACCCTTGAATCCCTGATCAAGGGTGGTGCTTTCGACGCTCTCGGGCATCCCAGGAAAGGCCTAGCTCTCGTGTACGAGCACGCCCTCGATGCGGTCATCGATCGACGGCGAAATGAGGAGATGGGTCAGTTCTCCCTGTTCTCCGGTGACGAGCAGGTCACTGAGGACGCCCGTGTTGAGATCCCGAAACAGGAGTGGCCGTCGAACATCCTCCTCGCATTCGAGAAGGAGATGCTCGGCCTGTATGTCTCCGACCACCCTCTGCTTGCCGTCGGCCCGGCAATGGCGGTGGCGACCACCCACCGGATCAGCGAACTCTCCGAACTGTCCGATCGGGCGTCCCTGGTGATCGGCGGGATCGTCAGTTCAAGGAATCAACGTTGGACCCGCAACGGCGAACCGATGGTGTTCTTCGATCTCGAAGACCTTGAAGGTTCAGTGGAGTGCATCGCCTTCCCCAAGACGGTCCATGAATACGGGGGCCTCATCCTCCCGGACGCACTTCTCCTCGTGGTCGGCAACCTCGACCATCGTGGGGACGACCTCAAAGTGGTGGTCCGTGAGATCAGGGAGCTTCAGGTCAGGGACGACTCGACCGTACGGTTGACGGTGCCCGCGGCGAGGTTGACCCCCCAGGTGGTGGCATCCCTGAAGCAGATCCTGCTCAACCATCCCGGGACCACACCGGTCTATCTCCACCTCACCGACAACGGGAACACCAAGGTCCTCAAGTTCGGGGACGAGCACAGGGTGGATCCGCGTTCGGCGCTTTTCGCCGAGCTCAAGGAACTGCTCGGACCCCGGGCGATCCTCTAGCCGCAGCCGACCAGTGTGCTAGCCGGTGATCCGCTGCCAGAGGTTGCGTTCCGCCATTGAGGCCAGCGTCGCGATCCGGCCGTCGCGTCGACCCCACAGATAGGCGGCGACACCGGTAGTGGCGACCGCAGCACCCATCCCTGCCATGGCCAGGGCACGCTTGGTCTTCCGGGCGAAGATCACGATCGGCCAGCCCCGAGCATGCGCCTCGGCGGCAAGCTCGGAGTCGGGGTTCACCGCGACCGGATGACCCACCAGCTCGAGAAGGGGAAGGTCGGAGATCGAATCGGAGTAGGCGTAACAGAGGTCGAGGTCGTAGCCACGGTCGGAGGCGAGCTTCTCGACGGCAGCCGCCTTGCCCGGTCCGTACACGAAAGGACCATCGAGACGGCCGGTGAAATGACCGTCGATGATCTCACCCTTGGTGCCGATGGCTCCGGTCATCCCGAGGGAAGCGGCGAGGGGGTCGACGATCATCTGCGGGCTGGCCGAAACGATCCAGGTGTCCCGATCCTGCTCATGATGCATCGCCACCAGATTCCTTGACTCGGGTCGGACCCGTGCCACCAGATCAGGAGTGACCGCGGCCTCCAACACCTTCATGTCCTCGACCGGGATTCCCGAGATGCGGATGAGGAACTGCTGACGGAGTTCGTCGGCGCTGGCACCGTCCTTGTCGCCGATCAGTTTGAACTTGATGGCATCGACGACCCAGTTTGCGAGTTCGGTGTTCGATGCGATCCCGTTGCGCCAGGCGGCCACGCCGAGCGGGAACACCGAAGCCCCCGAGATCAGGGTCCGGTCGAGATCGAAGAAGGCGGCGGCCTTGGTCATGTGCTCAATTTTATGCCAAGCCGCTCCCAAGGTATCCCGGTCGCGGTCGACGCCAGAGCGGTGAGACCGTCGATGTTGACCGGTGGGACGCTTGACCAGGGGATGGTCGCCACGGTCGCCCCGTATCTGGCACGGAATCCTTCCCGGAAGTCTCGCTGACGGAGCGTTTCCGCCGACCACAGCTCCACGATCTGGCGGACATCGGCCTTCATCACCTTTGGAGGGTTGATCCAGGTCTCGGGGAGGGCGCGGTTGAACACCACCACATCGGGAGTTGAGGCGAGTTGTGGAAGCTCCCGATAGAACCTGACCGCCTCGTGCATCGGGGCCGGATCGGCTGTAGTCACCACGAACACTGACGCCTCACGGATGATCGCCTCGATCTCTCTTCCCCGATGGGCCACACCGTCGTAGGTGGTCCGGAGGTCGAG
>CAYNSP010000198.1:0-2233 GCA_964400035.1 uncultured Acidimicrobiaceae bacterium
CGGAGACTTGCAAAGCCGGTGCTCTTCCAACTGAGCTACGTCCCCTAGAGATCTGAATTCTACTTGGGCGGAAACCCAACACTCCCGGACGGTTCAGGTGAAGGGACAACGGTGACCCGGTTTGGGCCTAACGCTTTGGTGCTTGAATGCTCGGCCACGCCGGGCGGGCCGGCGCGAACCGGACGGACCGGGGTTTCGTAACGACTTCGGAACGCTTGGGCTGATACGTTCGCCCAACATGCGCACTCGAGCGTCCCGATGAGGCTACGCAACTGGCTGGTCTGGACACTCGCCCTGATCTCGATTGTCGCCTCCGTCATCGAGATCGTCCGTGGGTTCGACGAGACCGGAAATGTCGTCATGGCCCTGGTGCCGGCCGCCTTCGCAGTGGCCGGGGCACTGGTCGCCACCAAACAACCCGAGAACATCGTGGGCTTTCTCATGATGACGATCGGTGCCGGAAGCGCTATCGCCGGGCTTATCGGGGTCTATCTGACTTCCTTCGACTCCCCTCCACCCATTCCCGTGTTTGTGACTCTGTTCCTGGTGCTGCTCAACGGTTGGGGGTGGCTCTATCTCATCTTCCCCATCTTCCACATGCTCTTGGTCTTCCCGAGCGGAAAGTTGTTGTCGCCGCGTTGGCGATGGTTGGTGGGTCTCGAAGTGGCGATGCTGGCCGTTTTCGTGGGCGTCACCATGCTCGCCAGGGAGGTCGGCCCGACGGCCCAGGATGAGTACGTCTGGGTCATGCAGAACCCCATCGGAGTGTTCGACACATCGACCGAAGAGAGCATCTTCGGTGGGGTGTGGAGTATCGGTTTGGTGACCCTCGCCCTCGGAGGACTGGCCGCCATGGTGATTCGATTCAGAAGGACGACCGGCTCCGAACGTCAGCAGATCAAATGGTTGCTCTATGCCTTCGTGATCTTCGCCGTTGTGTACGCGATCACCGCCGCGGCCAGCGACTTTCTCCTGGAGTACCGGATAGTTGACCTCGTCTTCGGACTGGCGATTCTGGGGATTCCCATCGCCATGACCGCCGCCATCCTCCGCTACCGCCTGTTCGACATCGATCTCCTGATCCGAAAGACCCTGCTCTACGTCGTAGTCACCGGCCTGCTTGGCTCCGTCTACGTGGGCTCGGTGTTCCTGACACGGGACCTGTTCGGCCGGTTCGCTACATCCTCGCTGAGCGTGGCTGTCTCCACGCTCCTGGTGGCCGCCCTGTTCAATCCGGTTCGGAGGAGACTCCAGAAGGTCATCGACCGCCGGTTGTTCCGAACCCGTTACAACGCAGAACAGGTCCTCGACCGCGTCGCCTCATCCTTCCGTCTCCAAACGGACATCGGGTCGGTATCCGGGATCGTTCTCGAAGCGGTCCAGGAGACAATGCATCCCACGTCACTCGGGCTTTGGGTCAAGGATCACCAGAGCTAGGTCCATCGGTTCGCCCCGAGCCCCTGCTCAAAACTGATGTGTTGGGCGCCCGGCGGCATTGACACTGCGTAAAGTTCCCTGATGCTCAAGGTCATCCTCAACGTCATCTGGGTCGTCCTCGCCGGTTGGGAACTGGCAATCGCATATGCCGCCGCCGGTCTGGCCTTGATGATCACGGTGATCGGGTTCCCATTCGGGGTGCAGGCATGGAAGCTTGCGACCTTCGTCATCTGGCCCTTCGGACGTGTGGCGGTGCCGGTGAAGGATCGATCCGAGGGGTGGTCCATGATCGGCAATGCCCTCTGGCTGATCCTGGCCGGGTGGTGGGTCGCCCTCCTCCACGTGGTGGTCGGTCTGTTCCTCTGCGTCACCATCATCGGGATCCCCTTCGGGATCCAGAGCTTCAAGATGGCCGGTATGGCCTTGTGGCCGTTCGGACGGACCATCGTCGACGCCTCCACGGTCGAACAGGGAAGCGCCGCCGTCTTTTACATCGACTGAATCCTCAGACCGCTTCGGGGATGATCCCGCGTCGGTCAGCCCACCACCGCAGGAACTGGCCGACCCCGACGAACACGCCGAGGATGATCACCGAGTAGATGGCTACCCCGCCCGCGCCGATCTCGTCGAGGTTGAGGAACGGGTAGGGGAACCAACCGGTGATGGAGCCGCGGATCAGACTGAACACGAAATAGACCGCGGGGAAGGTCAGCCACCACCACGGGGCAGAGGCGGGCAGTTTTCTCGCCGGTGGGAAGAGGAGCCAGTCGATCAGGAGTGCGGCCGGACCGAGACT
>CAYNSP010000199.1:0-2225 GCA_964400035.1 uncultured Acidimicrobiaceae bacterium
TCGCTTAGCGTCTGTACGTCTCCAGGAAGACAGTGGAGCACCTCGCTGCAGTATCTGCCAAGATGCAGGTGCAGACTCGTGCTGAGGTGATTCTCCTGATGAAAGAACTCAGGGCCGTCGTTTGAACCGGATGGCGCATGTGGCCGACGAACTGCTTGAGCGGGAAGGGCAGATCCGGACCCTCGAGTCTCTCCTAGACGGTGCCCGGGCCGGAGCCGGTGTTCTGGTCTGGGTGGTGGGCGAGGCCGGGTCAGGGAAGACCTCCCTGGTCAACGCCCTGGCCTCAGCCGTGGGTAGGGATGTCGTCGTGGTCCGCGGCGCATGTGACCCCCTGGCGACCCCGAGACCGGTCGGGCCGGTCCTGGATCTTCTCGAGGAACTCGCCCCCGACTTTGCCATCGAGGACAAGCGGCCCCTTGACCTCTTCAACGAGGTTCTTGCGCGATTGCGCGCTCGAGATGGGGTCTCCCTGGTGGTGATCGAGGACCTCCATTGGGGTGACGATGCCACCTTCGATTTCATCCGATTCCTCGGGCGACGGGTGAACACGACTCAGGCGGTGGTCCTCTGCACCTTCCGTGACGACGAGGTGACCGGCGACCACCCGTTGGGGATCGTTCTAGGGCAGCTTGCCACCAATAGGGCGGTGACCCGGGTGAGGATCCCGCCGCTGTCGGTGGATGCGGTGCGACAACTCGCAGCGGGCCATGCCATCGATCCGGTAGCCCTGCACAGGGTTACCGGTGGCAACGCCTTCTATGTGACCGAGGTGATCGCATCCGGGGCCGACCTCCCCGAGACCGTCCAGGAGGCCGTGCTGGCGCGCATCGCACTCCTGGGGCTTAGGGCGAGGCGTTTCGTCGAGGCGATCGCCGTCTCACCTGGTTGGCTGGAACTTGACTACGCAGAGCGGATAGCCCGCAGCGGACCGGCGGACCTGGAGGAAGCCCTCGGTTCGGGCGTGATCATCCTCGAGCAGGATCGTCTCCAGTTCCGTCACGAGATTGCTCGCGAAGCAGTGAGCGGAACCATCCTGCCCCTCTACCGGCTTGAGATGCATCGAAAACTGATCGAGATCCTGGCCGGTCTGGAGAACCCCCCATTAGCCCGACTCTCCCATCACGCCGGGGAGGTGGGGGATCCCGACCTGATCGCCAGATACGTTCCGCGGGCGGCGGAGGCGGCGGCGGGACGAAGCTCCCTCAGGGAGGCGGTTGCGTTGTACGAACTGGCGGCGAGTCACACGGAGTCGATGACCGCCGACGAACTCGCAGGTCTGCGTCTCCGCTACGCCGCAGCGTTGCGTTCGCTGGGCTTTGCAGAGCGGTCTCGTGAACAGGCCACCCTGGCCGCCAATCACTACCGATCGACAGGTCAGCATGAGGCCCTGTCACAGGCCTTGGGGGTGATTGGAACCGCGCTATGGGATCTGTCGGATACCGCCGCCTCCGAAGGTGTCACTGCAGATCGAATCGCCATCGCAGAGGAGCACGGACTGACCGCGGAGATGCACCGGGCATTCTTCACCAAATCGTGGGCTCACATGCTCCAGCGGCAATACCGGCCGGCCCGGGAAGGAGCAGATCGGTTGGCTGAGATGGCGGCTTCTGTTTCAGATCGACAGTTGGAAGTACACGCCCGGATGCTGTTGGGGACCGTCGAACTGGTTGTCGGTGATCCCGACAGCGGAATCCGGATCACCCGGGAAGCGCTTGCATCCGCGTCTGAGATCGGCTGGGTCGACTTTCTGGTGTTCGGATACACCAATCTGGGGTCCGGGGCGGGTGAAGCACGACGTTATGACGTTGCCCTGGAGGGCCTCGACGAGACCATCCGTCTGGGTTCTGAACGGGATCGTGATCTTTCGGTTGGTTACTCCACAGCCTGGAAGGCCCGGATTGCGTTCGAACAGGCCAGGTACGAGGAGGTGTCCACTCTGGTGGCCGACGTTGAGGCCCTCGTCCCCAACGAGAAAGACATCTCGAGAATCACCGCCCTGGGTGCGCTGGGTAGGACCCGGGTGCGTCTCGGGGAGGAAGGGGGGCGGCAGACCCTCGAGGCGGGCGTCAGCATCGGCATCCGTCATGAACTGCAGCATGTGTGGCCGCTTTGGTGCGGGATCGCCGAACACTCGTGGCTGTGGGGTGACCCTGAGACGGTGAAACCACTGCTGGCCCCGGTGTTTGAGCGTGCGTTGGGTACGGATTCGGTGTGGGCTCGGGGTG
>CAYNSP010000200.1:0-2219 GCA_964400035.1 uncultured Acidimicrobiaceae bacterium
AGCTCGCCGCTTCCCAGAGGAGACTCGAAGAGGTTGCCGTGGAGATGTACATGGCGAGTGCCAGCGGGCTAACCATGATGCCGCTGATCCAGGGATCCAACGATGATTACCAGGCGGGAATCGAGTATCTCCGCCGGGTCAGCGGTTCGGATGAGAGCCTGATCAATCAGCTGCGCAGCTATCAGAACCAGCTCGACCAACAATCCACTCGTCTCGCTGAGGCTTCGGTCGAACAGGAGACCCTTCTCGCTGAGTTGATGGTTATGGCCAACCAGCTCCAGGCGGAGCTCGCTTCGGCCCAGGTCTTCTACGACGTGATCGTGGCTACCAAGCAACGCGAGGACGAGGAGAGGCGGCTGGAGGAAGAACGAATCAGGCGCGAGCAGGAGGAACTCGCCCGCCTGGCCACCTCGACCACCGTTGCAGCGACGACCACCACCCGGGCGGTGGCAACCACCACCACAACGACTCCAGCAACCACCACGACGGTTGTCACCACGACCACCACAGAAGGTGGGGAGACCACCACCACAGTCCCGACCACCACAACCACCACGACGCCGCCACCACCGTCTGACGGTGGCGCCTGTCCGGTGGACGGTCCAGTCTCCTTCAGCGACTCCTGGGGCGCCCCCCGATCCGGCGGCAGGGCGCACCAGGGTGTTGACATGATTGCGGCGAGGGGCACCCCGGTCGTCGCCATATACGACGGCTTCATCTGGCGGCTCAACCCTGTTGACACCGGTCTTGGCGGTATCACCATCTGGCTGCAGAGGTCGAACGGCGATCGCTTCTACTACGCCCATCTCGACCGGTTGGCCGAGATCAGCGTCGGTCAGCAGGTGGTCGCCGGCCAACTGATCGGGTATGTGGGGAGCACCGGCAATGCACAGGACTGGTGGCCCCACCTTCACTTCGAATACCACCCGGGCGGTGGAGCGGCGGTGAACCCGTATCCGTTGGTCCGTTCCCTCTGCTAGCTACCCCGGACGCGAGAAGAGGACCCTCTCGGGTCCTCTTCTTTGGGCCTCCCATTTGCCCTCGCGTTTTCCCCCCGCCCCCGGTTGTGCCTTGAGATGCTTAGCTCTGGAGCACGTTCCGATGTGATTGTCGACCACGGAGAGTGGTTAGGAAAGGACCGTTGTCAGTTCCGCCGGAGTGACTAGTCACCTTTCGCGAAACCCGCGACTGGTTCGGCGGCCATCTGGAGGGCGGCGTCGGCCTCCTCGATGAGGCGGGCGATCCGCCCGGTGCAGGTGTCCAGGCGTACCGGTGGGAGAACCCCGACCAGTCGGGCCGCGATCTCCCGAATCGCCGATCCGGCAGACCCGGTGGGGTTGGCGATGACGATCGGTACCCCGCTGTCTCCGGCCGGAACCGCGTCACGGTCCAGCGGTATTGAACCCAGCATGGGTACCTCAAGTGTGGAGGCGAGTTCATCGCCACCACCCGCCCCGAAGACATCGCCGGACATGTTCTCGACGACGCCCACGATCGGCATGAATGAGCGGCGGGCCATGTCGGCGACCCGTATGGCCACTTTCTGAGCGGTCATCTGCGGGGTAGTGACCACCAGCATTTCGGCCTGTGGGAGGAGGCGTGGGAGGGCCATCTGCACATCACCGGTTCCCGGTGGCATGTCGACGAGGAGATAGTCGAGTTCGCCCCAGTCGACCTGAGTCAGGAACTGCTCGAGCGCCTTCGACAGCATGAGACCCCGCCACATCAAAGCGGTTTCCTCGGAGTCAATGATGAGTCCGGTCGAAACGACCTTCACCCCACGGGACTCCGCCGGGATGATCAGTGTCGATCCGGCGTCGGCCTCGAGACGCCCGTCGACGCCGAGCATCCTGGGGACTGAGAATCCCCAGATGTCGGCATCGATCAACCCGACGCTGTACCCGGCGTCGGCCAGTGCGGCGGCGAGGTTCACCGAAACCGTCGACTTTCCGACGCCACCCTTTCCGGAAGCGACGGCGATGACCCTGGTGGCCGGAGAGACACGGGTTGGGGCGGCCTCAGCACGGGCCCGTTTCCTGACCGTGGACATCAACTCGGCCCGTTGTCGTTTGGTCATTGCGGTGGTTCGAACCTGGACCGATCCGACCCCGGGCATCATCTCGACACGACGGAGGGCATCGTTCTCCAGCTGATTGCGGAGGGGGCATTCAGCGATGGTCAGAGCGAGGCCGACCTCGACATGATCACCGTCGATGCGG
>CAYNSP010000201.1:0-2183 GCA_964400035.1 uncultured Acidimicrobiaceae bacterium
TTAAAGCGGCACGCGAGCTGGGTTCAGAACGTCGTGAGACAGTTCGGTCCCTATCCGCCGCAGGCGCAGGAAATTTGAAAGGAGCTGCCCCTAGTACGAGAGGACCGGGGTGGACGAACCTCTGGTGTGCGAGTTGTACTGCCAAGTGCACGGCTCGTTGGCTAAGTTCGGACGGGATAAGCGCTGAAGGCATCTAAGTGCGAAGCCCACCTTGAGATGAGATTTCCCACCCGAAAGGGTTAAGGCCCCTGGCAGAACACCAGGTTGATAGGCCGGACGTGTAAGCACAGCAATGTGTTCAGCGGACCGGTACTAATAGGCCGAGGGCTTGGATAAAGAAGAAAAGACAATTGATGTGCTCGCTATGGAGTGCTCGGGTTGCCGAGACGCTCGAAGCTTTGTCCGGTGGAGATAGCGGCAGGGAACCACCCGTTCCCATTCCGAACACGGAAGTGAAACCTGCCAGCGCCGATGGTACTTGGGGGGCAACCCCCTGGGAGAGTAGGTCACCGCCGGGCATAAAACTCGAGGGGTCGCCGACTACTGTCGGTGGCCCCTCAATCATGTTCGGACCGATTCAGGATCACCGCAATGGCCAAACCCCCACCCAAAGGCAAACGACCGCAACGTAAGGGTGGCGGTCGTCCTCCAGCCGGCGACTCCCGCAAATCATCCGGCGAGTCCCGGAAGCCGACGGGGGAGTCCCGCAGGTCGACCGGTGAGGCCCGCAAGTCGACCGGTGAGGCCCGCAAGTCGACGGGGCAGCAGCCGAGACGGGAACGGATCACCGCAGTCCCATCCGGTCAGCTTCCCAAGTGGGTCCGCGACGAGATCTACCTCTCCACACCGAAGGACCGTCGTGAACCGGCGATATCCCATCTGATGCGGGGCATGACCCAGTTTGCCGATGAGCGGTACCAGGCCGCCCTTCCTGACTTGAGGAAAGCCAAGGAGTTGTCCCCGCGATCGGCGACCGTCCGTGAACTTCTCGGACTCGCCGCCTACCGGGCCGGTCAATGGCAGGAGGGACTCAGCGAGCTTCGCACCTTCAGGCGGCTGACCGGCGACCTCATCCACATGCCCGTCGAGATGGACTGTCTCCGGGCTCTCGGACGCAAGGCCGACGTCTCCAAGACCTGGGAGCAGATCCGCTCATCCGATGTGTCTTCGACGATCCAGAACGAGGCCCGTGTCGTATACGGCTCGCACCTCCTCGACGAGGGCAAGGTCCGTGAGGCCTGGGAGGTGGTGAAACCGGGTCGTCTGGTGTCGTCTCCTTCGATGGCGGAGATGCGGCGCTGGTATGTCGCTGCCCGGGTTGCCCTGGCGGCAGGGGATCGTGATGCGGCGAACCGCATTCTCACCGCCCTCGAGTCGCAGGAGACGGATTTCGAAGGTGTCGAGGAGCTTCGGGCCCAACTCGACTGATATTGAAATCTGTCACAGACATACGTCATATTCCTTAAACATCCGCATTTCCCCGAGGACGATGAGGGGAGATATGCCAATGCTGGATGTAAACCTGGTGGTCTTGAAGGGCACCCTGGCCGCCGATCCCGAGCTCCGGGTCTTCGAGTCGGGGAGCCGGCTGATCCGTTACCTGGTAACCACACGGGTCGAAAATCCCAAGCGTCGGGTCGATGTGATCCCGGTGACCATCTGGGATCCCGACGACGAACTCTGGGAGGAACCGGGGGAGAGGGGAGTGCGATTCAGCGTCTACGGCGCCGCCCAGCGCCGCTTCTGGGAGGCGCCGGACGGTCGGCGGAGTCGGGTCGAGGTGGTGGCGGAACAGGTCATCATCATGGATGCCGACGAGGTCGAACTGGTCGAAACGCCATAGCTGCCAGACGCCAGGTGGGGTCTAACGTGGCGGCATGACCCCACCCGGCACCGGTGTCTTCACGCCCAAGTGGTGGCTTGCCCACATCCTTATTGCCCTGATCGCAGTCGGGTTCGTCCTTCTCGGTCTCTGGCAGTTGGATCGCCATGAGGGACGTCTCGCCGCCAATCAGACGGCGCGTGAGACCATGGACATGCCACCCGTGCCGATCCAGGACCTCAGCTGTGCCCCGGCTGAGGGTTGTGAGTACCGGCGGGTCACCATCACCGGCACCTTCCTGCCGGAACAGGAGGTACTGATCCGATCGCAGACACACCTCGGCACGGCCGGATTCCATGTG
>CAYNSP010000202.1:0-2162 GCA_964400035.1 uncultured Acidimicrobiaceae bacterium
ATCGCACCCACGAACAATCCTGCGCGAGCTCAACGATTGCTAAGGGGTATAGGCGGTGGGCGCCGATAACCTCACCACGATGTTTCGCCGCCTCCTCATCCTGATCCTGTTGGGTACGCTTGCCCTGGCGGCATGTGATCGGGACTCCGGGTCGACCACCACGACGGTCGTGGGTGGATCCACAGTCACCACCGGGACCACGATCCCAGGCGAAACCACGACAACCTCCGAGATGCCGCCGATCACGGCGCCGGATCTGAGCGATGTCGATCTACCCGATGTTCTCCGCGACCAGCTCGCCGACCTCATGGTCAAGGCTCAGGAGATCCGGGGACTTCCTTTCCTGGAGACCCCAACCATCACCGTTCTGGATGACGCTGCCTTCCGGGTCCGTATCCAGGAAATGCTCAATGAGGGGATGGAGGACATTCCCGCCGACCAAGCCCTTTACCGGATTCTCGGTCTCCTCAAGCCTGAGGACAATCTGCGGACGATGCTCCTCGATCTCTATGGCGAGCAGGTGGCCGGGTTCTACGACGGACGGGAGCGGGAGGTTGTGGTACCGGCTCGTTCCACCGGATTCACTCTCTTGCAGCAGGGCACGATGGTTCACGAGCTGGTCCATGCCCTGACCGATCAGCACTTCGAGTTCGACCCGATCCGCGACGAGATGGTGGAGCAGGAGCGCTACGACGAAGCCACTGCCCTTCGGGCGCTGATTGAGGGCGACGCCTCCCTTGCTGAGGTCTTCTGGTTCCAGAGCCTGACCCCGCGTGAGCAGGGTCAGTACATCGGTGAGGCGTTGAGTGTCGATCAGTCCACGCTCGATACCGTCCCGTCGTTTATCAGGGAGTCGTTGATCTTCCCGTACGACTCGGGCACCGCGTTCGTCTTCGATCTTCACAACCGCGGCGGTTGGGCGGCCATCAACGATGCCTATCGGACCATTCCCGAGCTCCCCGGATCCACTGAACAAATCATCACACCGGACGACTTCGGACGCGATCTGCCGATCGAAGTTCCGCCGATCCCGGTCGACCTTCCCGGCTACCAGGTCGTCACGACCTCGGTGTGGGGCGAGCTCGGCTTCCGTCTCATGTTCAATCAGGTTCTGGGCGAGAGTCAGTCGCTGCGTGCTTCCGACGGGTGGGGCGGCGACTTCTATCACCAGTGGTTCAACGGCGTCCATGCCGCCCTGCTGCTCGTCTACAAGGGGGATACCCCGACCGATGTCGAGGAGATGCGATCCGCGCTCCTCGATTATCACCGTGCCGCGATCCCTGCGGGTGCCTTCACCTGGGTGGCAGTGAGAGACGACCGGCTCTTTTTCATCCTCGCCGGGGATCCCGAGGTCGGAGCGTTTCTTCGCACCGAGATGGGCCTCGACGAAGACTGATACCCCTCTTCCCGGGGTCGGAACGTTCCCCTATGTTCCGGTTGTGGAAGCAGTCGTCAGCACATCCTCATGGAGTTGTCGGGCCACGGTCGCCCGCGGCTTCCGGGCCCGGCTGATCGGGCTTCGCCGGGCGGGTACGGACAGTGCGATGCTGCTTCCCACCTGGACCGTCCATGGTTTTGGGATGCGGCGTGCGGTAATGGCAATCGGGATCGGATGGGACCACCGGATACTGGGCGTCCGGACGTTGAGTCCAAATCGGGTGGTGGCGTTCCCCGGAGCAAGGTACGTTCTCGAAATGCCAATTGGTTCACCGATACCGACGATCGGTCAGGCAGTACGGATAACCGATGCCTGAGGGTCGGCTATACGTCTGCGCCACACCGATCGGGAATCTCGGCGACGTCTCCGACCGCCTGAGGGAGGTACTCGGCTCGGTTGGACTGGTCTACGCGGAGGACACCCGAAGGGCCGCCAAGCTCCTCGCCCATGTCGGGGCGACCCCGCCGATCAGGTCGATGTTTGTCGGCAACGAGCACACCCGGGCTTGGGAGGTCCTCGAGAATCTGCGGGCCGGTCTCGATATCGCTCTGGTCAGTGATGCTGGCACCACTTCGGTCAGCGACCCGGGGGCCAGGGTCGTGGCACTTGCCCACGAATCGGGGATCTCTGTCACGGTGATTCCCGGGCCGTCGGCCGTTACTGCCGCCCTCGCCATCTCAGGATTCCCCGCTGACCGCTTCGTCTTCGAGGGCTTTCTTCCCCG
>CAYNSP010000203.1:0-2145 GCA_964400035.1 uncultured Acidimicrobiaceae bacterium
TCCTCTCCGGTCTGGCCGGCTACGAGGACCTACTTGCCCGGCTCGGACCGCACACCACCGGGAAGTCCTGTCTCTACATCAAACGTCTCGAGGATGTCGATCGGGAGGTTCTCTCCGAGATGATGCGGAGGAGTGCGAAGCACATCGACCAGGCGGTCGAGCAGCTGGGCGCCGTACCCCGAATGGCGGATATGCCGCCCTATCAGGACTCCTAGCCGAGGGCGACACCCAGCCCCATCGCAGTAGCGTTGTTGATGGCAACCCTTGCGGCGGCCACGTCCTGCACGGCCACACCCACACTCTTGAACACCGTGCGATCGGAGTTGATGACCGGAGCGGCGTCCGCCAGGAGTTCGGCAAGGGTTGCGTCCGGGGTTCGTCCCGCCTGAATCAGGTCGCCGGCCTCCGCCGCAGCAGCTTCATACTCGTCGACCACTACGTAGGCATCGCGGAGGAGTTCCGCGGGCAGTTCGACCATTTCCGGGGTGAAGGCGCCGACCGCATTCACATGTGCCCCGGGCCGGACCGAAAGCGGTGAGAACAGCGGGGTGGTCGAAGGTGTGGCACAAGACACCACATCGGCTTGAGCCACCGCCTCATCGATGTTGGCTACCACCTCACCGCCGACCCGGTCGGCCAGGATCCGGGCTTTTTCCTGATCCCGTGACCAAACCAGGAGTCGACCGACCGCGCGCACCGCCCGGATGGCGTCTATCTGGTCAGATGCCATGGCACCGGCACCGAGCATGGCCAGAGTCTTTTCACCCTCCGAGGTGAGGAGACGTGTGGCGAGACCGCAGACGGCTCCGGTTCGGATAGCGGTGATCGTCGGACCATCCACAATCCCCAATGGAGTGCCGTCGGCACCGAACACGACGACCAGGCCGGCAGGGTTACCGGGAACGACGGAAACGATCTTGACCGCAATGTGGTCGTCGAGTCGACCCGGCATCACCAGAGATCCGCCCACGAGGGTGCGGAGTGGGGTCTCGGCGTCCCCACTGAACGCATCGACCATGGCTTCGATCGCATCCGCCATCGGGAGGGCCTCCCTGGTGGCAGCGGCGTTCAGATAGAGCATCAGGCAAGAACGGCCTTGACCGCCACATCCAGCGGCTGGCGATCAACAGCGAAGAAGTCCATGGGCACATCGGTGTCGAATCCGGAAGTCTCCCCCGTCACCGCTTGAGCGATCATCGACCCGATCGCCGGAGCCAGCTTGAAACCGTGACCGCTGAAACCATTGGCGACCCAGAAGCCATCGACGCCGGTGGGGCCGACGATGGGGTGGACGTCCTCGCGGTTGATCGTGTACAACCCAGCGATACCGGTGACCTGCCCTCTCGCCTCCAGTTCCGGCACCCGATGATGGAAGGCAGCGAGTTTGAGGTTGGTGAAATCCTGATCGGGCACACCCTTGAAGCTGTCCGGGTCGGGAACGATCTCCTCCTCGTCCTCGGGGAGTACTGAACCGACCAGGACCTGCTCGGTCCCTTCTGGGCGGAAGTAGATCCCGGCCGAACTGTCCGCACCGACCGGGAGCCCACCCAGTTCCTTGGGCCATGGGCGATAGACGGTCTGAATCCTGGTCGGGGTCAAGGTCCACCGGATGGCGGCACCCGCCATCTCATTGAGCCGGTTGCACCACGGACCGGCAGCATTAACGACCAGGTCGCCGGTCACTTCGGACCCGTCTTCGAGGACCACACCCGTCACCCTTTCCCCATCTTTCATCACCGAGACCACCTGGCTGGAGAATCGGACCTCCCCACCCCTCATCCGTGTCGCTTCGATCAGATCCTGGTTGGCTCCCACCGGATCGGCGTATCCGCCCCGGGGCTCGAAGAGGAAGGCTTCGCCGGCTCGGCACTCGTGGTCTTCGTCGGTCAGTGGCTCGGTGCATGCGGACAGAGCTGGGAACCTCCCGAGCACGTCGCCAGGTCCGAGACACTCGGCGGCCACACCCTGGGACCGCAGCTTGCCCGCATCAGCCTCGACCTTGTCGGTGGATTCACCCATCATCCAGAGCACCCCAACCCGTTTCAGCCCTGAGCGGGGCTTACTCAGCCCGGTGAACTCCGACCAATTTCCATAGGCCTCCTGGCCATGGAATGCGAGCCGCACCACCTCGGGGAATGTGTACCG
>CAYNSP010000204.1:0-2124 GCA_964400035.1 uncultured Acidimicrobiaceae bacterium
GATGTCGGCATCAGGCACATCTACAAGCTCGATATCTCGCTGCTGTTCGACGGTGACCCCGGCAATGACGGCAATCTCGTGGTGGCGGATTTCGAGGTCCCCTTCCCGCCCAAGGGCATGGATTGGATGGAGGACAAGATCTGGGTGGCCAGCCCCCACAACGGAATCTGGGAGTTCGACCCCGTGAGCGGCGCGACTCAGAAACTGTTCCACACGCCGAACTGGAACCTCGACGGCCTGGCCATCCTCCCCCAGCCCCCCGGTCCCAGGATCGAACTGAGCACCGACACGATCACTACCTCCGTCTGGATCTATTCGGGCAACCCGGCCGACGAGGTCTTCACGATTCGTAATGCGGGCGAGGGCACGCTCGAGTACGACATCGACGACGATGAGACCGCACCCTGGTTGACCGTCTCGCCGGTCACCGGAACGTCAACGGGCGAGGAAGATGACATCACCATATCATTCACCGTCGACGGCTTTAAGGCCGGAAGCTACGAGGCGACCCTCACCGTCACCGGCAATGCCTACAACTCACCGCAGACCGTCAACATCACGGTGACAGTCGAGACGGTCGGGCCGGACCTCGATGGGGACGGTGACGTGGATATGGAAGATCATGCGTTGATACAGAAGTGCCTGGGACCCGGCGGCCAGCCGCCCGCGGCCGGTTGTGAAAACGCGGACATCGACGGTGATCACGACGTCGACCAGGAAGACGAGAACAGATTCAGGAACTGCGTCAGCGGCGCGAATGTCCTCGCCGTACCCGGCTGCGATTCCTGATGAACCATGCTCCGGGAAATCTACTTGGAGAAAGACAGGATGAAAACGGAATCAGGCATTGTCACCTCAGTGCTCGTCGCCTTGAGCTTGCTCTCGAGCCTCGCAAGTGAGGCCTCGGCCAACGGCAGGGTCTACGGTGTCGGCCGGTTCGAGAAGATCAAGGGGAAGCCTGTGGCCGGCTACCAGGAGGTCTACGAGGGCAACCTGTTTATCAGCCCTCCCTCCTCGCCGCCGACCGGTCCTTCTCGCCGACTCGGCACCACGCAGACTTCCGGCGTGTCCTGCGTCACGAAGTACCCTCCCGGCGGGGGCGACTACTGCGCCTTCATCACGGAAGGCACCAACTCCATGCTGCTGAACCAGCCTCAGTGGTTCATCGGGCATGCCAAGGTTCTGCCGAACATCGAGGTCACAACGGGTTCGGACCAGCAGATCAACGTGGAGCTCCCGATCGACTACTCGACGTACTTCATCCAGGACAATCAATGGACCGGCGCCGAACCCACCTGGTACCAGGTTTATACCGCGACGGGCCTGAGCGTGACGGGGGTAGCGTTCGTGCTTGCCGGCCACAGTGCCTCCGGCGTCCAGGTGTCGATCCATGAGGACCCCGATCCCGCCAATAATGCAAACGAGAATCCCCTCACGTGGCCCCAGGTCGGCACGAGCCGGACCAAGTTCGGGATGTGCAACAACTGCGACAACTGGGTGAAATGGCATTCAGGTGACATCATCACCGTGCCCGGCCGGCGCTATGCCGTCAAACTGGCCGGCATCGGCGGTAACATCCAGCCCTACAAGCGAACCAAGGACACCTGGAGCTATGTGGGGGGGCGGGCGCAGGATTCGACCGGGGTCGGGCAGAGCTTCGATCTGAACTGCATCGTCTTCGCCGACACGGACGGGACCTGGATCACCGTTCAGAAGCGGACAGGCGACCCCATCGGCCAACTGATCACCGGCAACTTCGCCGAAGGCTGGGGGCAGACCTTCGTCGCCGGCGGCAACGGTCTGGCCGGCGCCGATCTCTGGGCTGCCGGATCCGGTGACTGGGACGTGGATTTCACATGGCGCATCCTGGACGGTGGACCCGACGGGCCGCAGATCGGGCCGACCAAGACCACCCAGGCCGCCATCCTGGCCGGCACCACCGGGCTTTATGGCGTCAGTTACTCGCCGGGCGAGGTTCCCCTCGTCAGAGGGCAGACGTATTTCATCGAATTCTTCGCCGCCAACGCGGCGGGATTCAATCCCTACATCACCAACGACCCCTATGAGGGCAGCAGCTATCGCTGGAGCGGTTCAGCCTGGGTCGAGCAAGCCTCTCACGAGGAC
>CAYNSP010000205.1:0-2064 GCA_964400035.1 uncultured Acidimicrobiaceae bacterium
ATTCATGGGCCGGATGCCGAACAGCAGCTTCAGTTCCAGCGGGCGGAGACCCAGCAGATCCTCGATTCCCACCTGGACGAACTCTCCGACGACCCATGGCACGGGTCGGCCAACGGCGTGTGGGGTTCGGTGATGGTGGGTGCGCTCCTCTTCGGTGCGATCGCGGCCGGTTCGATGATGGAATCGGGCACCGCCGCCTGGGCACTGTCGAACGGGTGGAGCCGTCGTTCCTGGGTCCGGGTCTTCCTGCTCACCACGGTGGTCTGGGTGGTCGTGGTTTACCTGATAGCGGTTCCGGCACATTGGGTGGGCACCCGATGGTGGCTTGGATCGTTCGGAATATCCGTACCGGCCAGCATGCCGGGCTGGGCCGTGATCGCCCCGATCCCGGGACTCCTCTTCTATGCGATGCTGGCCACCACCCTCGGCCTCTTGTTCAAGACCGAGATGTTCGCCCTGGTCGGCTCGATCATGTTTGTCATCGTCGAGCGGGTCGTCGCCAACGTCTTCCATCCACCGACGGTGCTGCCCGGGATGCTCCAGGATGCCGCGGTCAGGTCGACCATCCGTGAGGCGACCATGGAATGGTGGGTGGCAGCCTTGATTCTCCTCGGTCTCGCCGGAGCCATCCTCGCCTCCATCCAATGGTGGTTCGCCCACAGGATGGATGTGCCGGATCGACCTCTCTAACCCTTTCTGTTCGGATTTTTCCCGGTATAGCCGGAAGAAATCCGCACAGAACGGGAGGGGGGCGGTCAGGAGAGAATACGGTCGACCGCGGAAAGATCCTCGGATGTCAGGTTCCAGGAGGCGGCCGCTGCATTGCGTCGGACCTGCTCGGGCTTGGTGGCACCGGCGATGACACTGGCCACCTGTGGGCGGCTCAGCAGCCAGGAGAAGGCCAGGTCGTTGATCTCGAACCCACGGGAGGCGGAGTAGTCGATCAGCGCCTCGAGTCGATCCAGGGTCTCTTCGGTCAATTGGTCCTGCCATCGGGCGTTGCCGGTCACCCGGGTTCCTTCCGGAAGAGGCTGACCCTTCCGGTACTTGCCGGTAAGGAATCCGGCATGGAGGGGGAAGTAGGGGAGGAAGGCAATCCCGAGGCGGTCGCAGGCATCGAGTACCCCATCCTCCTCCGGGGTGCGATGGAGCAGCGAGTACTGGTTCTGGACCGACACGAACCGCGCACCGTCCCCGGCGGCAGTCTCCGCCTCTTCCAGTTGGGCGACACTGAAGTTGGAGCAGCCAATCTCACGGACCAGGCCCTGGGTCACGAGTTCTTGGAGAGCACCGAGGGTCTCTGCGATCGGCACCTCCGGGTCGGGACGGTGGAGCTGGTAGAGGTCGACATAGTCGGTCTGGAGGCGGCTAAGGCTCCCTTTGATCGACTCGGCCACATTGTTGGCACCGGCACCACCGGGAAGACGACCCGCCGCCATGCCGAACTTGGTGGCGATGACAACCTGGGCTCTCCGACCACGGAGAGCCTCACCGATGAAGCTTTCGCTGGAGGTGTCGCCGTAGACATCGGCGGTGTCGAAGAAGTTGATCCCGGCATCGAGAGCAGCATCGATAACCGCCAGGGTCGCCTGGTAGTCGATGCGTCCGCCGAAGTTGTTGCAGCCGAGGCCGACTACGGACACCTCGAGACTGCCGATCGATCGGGTAGGTAAGGGCGTTTGAGTCACCCGGGAATGTAAGCACGGGGTGTGGCACACTCAGCCGGGTGAAGTACGTGGCCCTGCTCCGTGCCATCAATCTGGGTGCGACCCGCCAGGTGAAGATGGCCGCGTTACGTGACCTCTACGAGGATCTGGGTCTGGGAGAGGTGGTCACCTACCTTCAGAGTGGCAATGTCGTGTTCACCGCGGAGAAGGACGACAGTCTCACCCACAGGTTGGAAACGGCTATGCAGAAGCAGTTCGGTTTCGACGTCCCGACCATCCTGATTCCCGGCAACCGGTTCCGAAAGATCGCCGCCGGGTGCCCGTATCTGGACGCAGCCGAAAAGGATCCGACGAGGGTCCATGGCCTCTTCGTTGACCCGCCTCCGAAACGGATCGA
>CAYNSP010000206.1:0-2050 GCA_964400035.1 uncultured Acidimicrobiaceae bacterium
ACGGTGCCCTATGTCACCAAGACGCAGCCGGGTCGGGGGGTGGGACCGCCAATCCCGACTTCGTTCGTCTCCTCGGTGAAGGCGATCGTGGTGCCGAAAATCCGGTGAGTCCCCTCAACACGATGCGTGCCTTCTATGTGAAGCCGGGGCTGGAGTTCGACCCGGAGACGGAGGACAGGTACCTCGATTCGATGCTGGCCACCAGTGTCGGTGACGACGTGTACCCCGGCGACATGACCACTTCGGAGAACTGGCCCGGTGTGGCACCCGGAGTGAGCGGGATGAACAACGCCCTGTCACCCAAGTATCTGAACCTGTCGGGTTTCGGAGATATCGAGCCGGCACCACCGGTGTTGTGGATCAGAGGTGACTCCGATCAGATCGTCTCGGACGCCTCCTTCTTCGACTTCGGCTATCTGGGACAACTCGGGTTCGTCCCCGGGTGGCCAGGTGAGGACGTTTACCCGCCGCAGCCGATGATCTCCCAACTCAGGGCGGTTCTGGAACGTGGCGGCAACTACAACGAGGTGGTCTATGAAGACTGCGGCCACTCCCCCCACCTCGAATACGCGGATAGGTTCCTGCGCGACATCAGGGAGTTCTGGAGCTAGACCTCCGTACTTCGTATCTCGTACTGCGTACTTCGAAAAGCCCAAAGACCGCGTCGCATGGCCTGCGCTCTCCGCCACGGGAGGGCAAGTCCGGACGGTTTCGCAGTACGAAGTACAAAGTACGCAGTACGTCTTACAGGACGCATCTTGTCCGCAACCGCCCCTACCGTGGTCGCATGAGTCGGACCACCACATGCAGCTGCGGCCAAGTTATGACCGGACCGGATCGGGACTCCCTTGTCGACCCGTTCCTCGAGCATCTGCGGGAAGCTCATCAGTTGGATCTCACACCGACCCACGTGCTCAACTATGTCGACGCCGAGGAGCGAAACGCTGGTGCTCCGACCGAGCGTCTTGAGACTATCGGTGAGGTCGAGATTGTCCCGATCCAACCGGAGCGGTCCGAGGCGGTTGCGAAGTTCTTCGACTACGGGGCGTTCCCTGACAACCCGGCGTGGGCCAGTTGCTACTGCACTGCCTATTTCGAAGGCGGTGAGGCAGGTCGACCCTGGCAGCAGAATCGTGCGGCTACCTGTCACCGGATCGAAGAGGGCGTTCTCACCGGCGCACTCGCCTACGTCGACGGAAAGCTCGCTGGATTCTGCAACGCGTCCAGCCGCGAGCACATCGAGCGACATGCGACCGGGGACGATGAAGGGGTGTGCTCGGTGGTCTGTTTCGTGGTCGCTCCCCCGTACCGTCGTCATGGGCTCGCCGGCAAGCTTCTCAATGAGGCCGTTGATGAGGCTCGCCGGAACGGCTTCCGCACCGTCGAGGCCTATCCGAGAAGGGTCGAAGACAACGCCGCCCACGCCTATACCGGCACACCCGAGTTGTATGAGGCCGCCGGTTTCAAACCGGTGTCCGAAGACCCGCTCGTCTACCAGTTGGAACTCTGACCCCGGAGATTCCTGCAAACCCAGGGTTCTAGAGCCCGGTAGGCGGGATGTAGAACCCTGGGTTCGTTGTTAGGTGGCCGATGTCGAGACTTGGGGCGGGGCCGACACCAGTTCATAGAGGGGCCACTCGCCCCGGAATCCTTTCAGTTGGCGTCTTCCCACCGGTCGGAACTCGAGGCCCGAACCCATCACCAGGTCACAGACGGTGCTCGAGGTCAGCACCTGTCCGGCGTCGGCTTCTGCCATGACCCGGGCCGACATGTGAACCGCCAACCCGGCGATCTGGTCTCCCTTGAGTTCGACCTCACCGGTGTGGATTCCCGCCCGGATCGGGATTCCCATCTCGGAGAGGGCCCTACTCACATGCAGGGCACACATCGCCGCCCGTGCCGGGCCATCGAAAACGGCCACAAACCCGTCTCCGGTCTCGTTGATCAACTCGCCCCTGTATCGGGCAAGGAGGGTCTGCACAACTTCATCGTGACGGGCCAACAGGTTCTTCCATTCTGCATCACCCATTCGGGCCGCCATCCCCGTCGA
>CAYNSP010000207.1:0-2018 GCA_964400035.1 uncultured Acidimicrobiaceae bacterium
TCGCTGATCGACCGGGGAACTATCGAGATCGCCCCGCTCGCTTATATGCGAGGGAGGACCCTCAATGATGCCTGTGTCATCCTCGATGAGGCCCAGAACACGACCCCCGAGCAGATGAAGATGTTCCTCACCCGGCTCGGGTTCAATTCCAAGATGATCATCACCGGTGATGTCTCCCAGACCGACCTGCCGATGGGTCGTATCTCGGGTCTGCGGGTGGTCCGTGACATCCTGGTCGACATCCCCGGGGTGGCCTTCGTCGAACTCAGTGCCCGTGATGTGGTCCGGCATCGGATCGTGGCATCAATCGTTGAGGCATACCAGAGGTTCGAGGCACGGGAATCATGATGGCCCGACCAACGGTCATACGTATCGCCCTATTCCTTTCCACCGTGGTCGCCATTTGGGGTGTCCTCTCCCTGGGGGCCGAAGGACCACAGAACGGTCTCGAGGCGGGCGATATCGCCCCTGAGACCATCCGGGCCCTCCAGAGCGCTGAAGTCGAGAACCGGGAGCGAACCGAAGAGCTCCGTCAGGCCGCCAGGGACGCCGTCGAACCTGAGCGACGGCCGAGTCAGGACGTGCAGAGGGCGGTGGAGCAGAACATCAATGCGGTCTTCACCGACATCGCCACCATGGTCCTCCTCGACTTCACCCCGCCGACCATCACACCGCCGGAGCTTCCCGAGCCCGAAGCGGAGGAACCCGGCTCCGAACCGCAACCCGAGGCAAGTATCGAAGGTCAGGTCTTCCTGGATGTCAACGGCAACGGAGTGTTCGACCCACCAGCTGAAGTCTGGAGAAGTGACGTTGGCGTTGGCGGTCTGACCTTCCGGATCACCACCCACGACGGTGTCACCAACGTGACCACGAATCCGGACGGGACCTGGGCTGTTGAGATCAACACCGACGTGGCCGTCGTCGAGTTGGTCACCTCGAATGGACAGATCCCTCAGGGGTGGATGCTGGGCATCGGCCAACCGGCCGTCCTGGTGGAATGCGACCCGGGGGAGACCTGTTCTACCAACCCCATATCTTTCATCCCGGCCCTCCGTCCCGTCGGTGAGGCCGTTGAAGAGTTCCTCAGTTCATACCCCGGTCTCTCCACTTCGACTGCCGAGTATCTCGCCGCCACCGCAGCAGATGATGTGATCCGGCCGGCTCTGGGTGAAGAGCTCCACATGTCCACCGTTCAGCAGGAGACCCTCCGCCGGATGAACTCGGAGTTCGGCCTCAGGATCGCTCCCGACCAGCTCGCTGATACCCAGAACTCGATCAGGACCTCCCCGCCTCTCATCTTCCATCGCGACACGGGGCTCGACGAGCCGGGTAGGGAGGCCTCCGCTGACATCCTCGTCACCCACCTGCTGCCCAACTACATCGAGGACGAGAACCTGACCAGGGAGAAGCAGGAGGCAGCCGCGGCGGCGGTGCAACCCGTGATGGTCTCCATCCGCGAGGGCGAGACCATCGTCAACGAGGGTCAGGTGGTCACCGAGTTCCACATCGCCGCGATCAATGCGACTGCCCTCCGTGTCGCCGCGGCCGACTCGGGATCCCTCGGGCTGCTCGCCGTCCTCGCCGTGCTCGTCGGTGTGGTCGGCATGTACCTGTCCCGGTTCCGCAAGGAGATCTGGTCCCGTCCCAGGATGGTGGCCCTCCTCGGAATCCTCATGGTCCTGGCCGCAGCCTCGGTCCGGGGAACAGCATTCATCGCGGAATCGACCAACTGGTATCTGCTCCCGGTGGTCGCCTTCGGTTTTATGACCGCCATCCTCTTCGACCAGCGGATTGCCCTGCTCATGGCCATGTCGGTCGGAGTGGTCACCGCAGTTGGCACCCAGGATCTCGGTCTAACCGTATACGCCGCCCTGGCCACGATGGCCCCGATCCCGTTCGTCAGCGCCGTCTCATCCCGCGGCGCATTCCGCAATGCTGTTGCCCTCTCCGCGGTCGCCGCCGCCGGCATCGCCGCGGCAACCTCATGGTTCTTCCACGTCGGTCCCAATGACAATGCT
>CAYNSP010000208.1:0-1983 GCA_964400035.1 uncultured Acidimicrobiaceae bacterium
GCCTGGCTCTGACTACGGATCAGGAGGTTGGGGGTTCGAGTCCTCCCGAGCGCGCAGCCAACTCGATGAGCAGTTCTTCCAGTTGCCCGAGTGTCTCGTACATGGCTTCGGCCGCACCACCACCCTCGGCGTCGAGCGCTTCCTTGGACGCATAGAGTTCGCTAACGACGAGCAACGTCTTGCCATCAGTCTCCGTGAAGGTGACTGTGGTGACGGAGCCGTTGTCTCCGCCTTCTTCGTTCGTCCAGACGATCCGCGATGGCGGTATCACTTCCAGGTATCTGCCATAGAAGTCCATGCCATCGCCGAAGTTGAGGTGGTAGGTGCCACCGGTTCGTACATCCATCTCGCACGTATGCAAGGTCATGCCCAGCGACTTCGGCACCCACCAGCGTTTGAATAGTTCGGGATTCGACCACGCCTCGAAAACCAGATGGGCGGGAGCGTCGAAGGATCGCGTGACGACCACCTCGCGATCTGACTTCCGCTCCACTTTGGTGAGGTTCCCTACCGCGATGAGCTCACTCTGATTTGTCTGGTCCAACTGCATTCTCCTTCTGCTTCAATTCCTCGATGACCTGGTCGAGCGCGCCAAAGCGCGCGTCCCAGAGCTGCTGATACCCCTCTATCCACTTCGCCACTTCCTCGAGGCGGCGAGTGCCGATTCGGCAGGTCCGTACTCGACCGGCCTTCTCCGTGACTACGAGTCCTGCCTGCTCGAGCACACCGACGTGCTTCCTCATGCCTGTCAGGGTCATGTGGAACCGGCCGGCGAGGTCCGAGATCGAGGCATCGCCGCGGCCCAGCTGTTCGATGACCCCACGTCTTGTCGGGTCCGACAGTGCCGAAAAGGTGGTGTCGAGCTGCGTACCGGAATACTGAACCATTCAGTTCACTGTAAACCTGCACGACGACAACCGTCAACTCACGCGGGTGAGCATTCCATCGGTCGGGTTCGTTCGCTTCAACCCCGAGGACGCGACGAGCAAGAGCCGACCCGATCCGACCACCCTGCCCCTTTCACCGGCGCGTCTGCCGCCGGGTAATCCGGGTCGTGGCAGGACTCGCCATGTACCCCCACCCCTCACTGACCTACCGTAGGTATGTACGGCTTGATAGACTCTCCCTGTGACCAATTCGGCGGGCAACCCGGCCAAAAAGACGCCTGGTAGGAGCAAGGCCGAGCAGCGGGAAGAGACTGTTCGCGCGCTTACCTCCCAGGCCCGTTCGCAGTTCGCCGAGCGGGGCTATAGCTCGGTAAGCCTTGCCGACGTCGTGGAAGCCACCGGGTTGACCAAAGGCGCCCTCTATCACCACTTCCCGGGTGGCAAGGAAGACCTTTTTCGTGCCGTCGTCGAGGATGTGGTGTCAGACGTATCCCGCCGGATCGAGGACGCCGTCGGAGACGAGGATCCGTGGACCCAACTGATAGAAGGTGGCCAGATCTTTCTCGAGGCATGCGCTGACTCCGGGGTGTACCAGATCCTCCTGGTCGATGCCCCGTCTGTCCTGGGATTGGCGTCCTGGCATGAGTCGCCGACACTCATGCGAGGGCTGGTCTTCACCCTTACCCAATTGGCGGTGATGGGCAGCATCGCTGAAGAGACCGTCGAACCCCTCGCCTATCTGCTCTACGGTGCATTGAATGGGGCCGCTCAATGGGTAGTCAACTCGCCGGGTGCTGACCCGAACCTCGCAAGCTCCACATTGGCCGCCCTCTTGGATGCCTACCGGAAGGAGGCGACGGTGGTCTCGAAGGGTGTCCTCTCGCCGCAATGGTCCCCGAGCCGCATCGGCACCTGGTTCGGCAGCGGATCCGGACGATGGTGGTTCGATCCGGGTTCGTTGTCCCTCGATTTCGCCCATGCCGGGTCTATGCCCGAGACGCCCGAACAGTGGCAGGGGACTGAGGATCTGGAGAGATGGATCGCACGCCGGTTCCGGGGAAAGTTCAAGGTGACCAAGCGGGACCTTGAAAAGGCG
>CAYNSP010000209.1:0-1959 GCA_964400035.1 uncultured Acidimicrobiaceae bacterium
GAGTTGGACCGGGGGAGCGATAGCTCGTTTGGTCTTGGGGGGAACGACTGCCCCCTACCCCACACCCTGCGGGTGTGGGGTCCCCTTCCCCCAAACCTGCGGTTCGGGGGACGAAGATGGTGGGTCCCCTTCCCCCAAACCTGCGGTTCGGGGGACGAGGGGACAAGCTCTAGGCCAGGAGTTTGGCCTTCTGGGCGGCGAATTCGTCAGCGGTGAGGACACCGGAGTCACGGAGCTCGGCAAGCTTGCGAAGCTCATCGGCAGTCGAACTGCCTGCGACCGATCGGATGTAGTCGGCCTGAGCCTCCTCGGCGGCCGCCATCGCCTTACCGGCTCGGACCTGCATGTCGCTGCCGTTGGCGATCAGATATGCCAGCGCCCCGAGGATCGGGAATGCGATCAGCACCAAAACCCAGATCGCTTTCAGACCTCCCGACATCTGACGTCGGAAGATGTCAGACAAGATCGAAATCATCAGCCAGATCCAGATGAACATCAGGTAGAACCAGACGAGCACCCAGAAGATGTCCAGCATTGTCCTCACATACCCTCCTTAGGCATCGATAAGCAACGGACTGTAACCAAACAATTCCACCTCCCGCCTTCCAGAGTCATTGCCGTCGCCTAGGCTGACCCATCAGTGGCAAACATTCTGGGTTTCGGGGGATATGTACCGGAGAGGGTCGTGACCAACGACGATTGGGCTGCGCTGCTCGACACGTCAGATGAATGGATCACGCAACGAACCGGGATCAAACGCCGTAGGTTTGCGGCCAGTCACGAGTCGACAATGACGATGGCGGTCATGGCCTCTGAGAAGGCGATGAAGGACGCCGGGATGACCGCCGGGGACATCGACGAAATCATCCTCGCCACCGATACCCCCGAGATGTACACCCCCGACACCGCCGCCCTTGTCCAGCACGAGCTCGGTTGCCGGAACATCCCGACCTACGACCTTGGAGGAAGCGGCTGTGCCGGATTCGTCCAGGCGCTCGATGTCGCCAACGCCCGGATCTCATACAAACCCCGCAACATCCTGACAATCGGGGTCGAATTGATTACCCGCATGATCTCCCATGACGACAGATCGACCGCGGTCTTGTTTGGCGACGCCGCCGGGGCCGTGGTGATGGGGCCCGAACCGGGGAGAGCTCAGGTGTTGGATGTGGTGTCCGGAACCGACGGAGGTTCGGCAGGCATCCTCACACTGGCAGCGGGAGGCACCAGGAACCCGTTCAACGCTGCCACCCTGGCCAACGGCGACTTCAACCGTTTGGTCATGGACGGGAGGAGGGTTTTCACCGACGCGGTGGCCCGAATGAGCGAGGCGTCAGCCGAGGTGGTGTCAAAGATCGGGAAGACGCTGCGGGACGTGGCGCTGGTGATACCCCATCAGGCCAACCTGAGGATCATCGACGCCGTCCGTAAGAAGCTCGACCTGCCCGAGGATCGGGTGTATGTCAACGTTCACGAGTACGGCAACACCGGTTCGGCCACCGTGCCCTTCGCACTGTGGGAGGCGGTCGAAAGTGACCGAATCCAGAAAGGTGACCTGGTCGTCCTGACCGCATTCGGCGCCGGGTTCCATTGGGCGGCCGCCGCCGTCCAGTTCTGAGCCGCTCAACCGCGTACCTAGGGTGCTCAGTGCCAAAACATGGCGCGACCTCCGCGCAGAATCAGACGGACTAGCGATCGGCTATCCAGATCGAGGTGACGCTGGGCTGGAGGGTGGTCGGACCACTCCAATCAGATCCTCGGTAAGAGAATCGACATCGGTTGCATCCCTGAGACGCTCGGAGAACTGTTCGACCTCCAACTCCGAGTTGTAACGGGCTCGGTTGAAGCGTCGGTCGACCACTTGTTGAGCCCTTCTCCGCAACGGGTTGAGAACGGCGGCTGCGGCGAGGGCTGACACCGCCACAGAGCCCGGCCCTCGCACCGGGAGCAGACTCCCAA
>CAYNSP010000210.1:0-1951 GCA_964400035.1 uncultured Acidimicrobiaceae bacterium
GTGGTCTGTCTGGTCTCGGCGGGGCAGTTCTATTACACCCTGGGGTTGGTGGTATTCCTCTTCGCCGCCGGGTGCGTTTCGCTCGATAGCTGGATGAAGCGAACCTCGCGGGTCGCGACCGCCGTTGGGGTGCTTGGCCTCAACATCGTGGTGTCGATTGCCATCGCACTTCCGATCATTCCCGTCGACCGGTTGGGGGCGACCCCGATCCCCGACATCAACCAGGTGACGCGGGATTCGGTCGGGTGGGAGGAGTATGTGGAGGTCCTCGCCGGGGTTTACGGGTCGCTCCCGGAAGTGGATCGGGCGGTGGCAGTGTTGTACACCTCCAACTATGGAGAAGCAGGTGCGTTGAGCCGGTTTGGCGGTGCACATGGTCTGCCCGAGGTGTACAGCGGCCACAACCAGCTCTGGTTCTATGGACCCCCGCCGGCCGATGCCAGGGTGGTTGTCGCCTGGACCCAGAATCCGACCGGCCTCGCCCGATTCTTCGGGTCCTGTGAGAGTCACGCGGTGATGGACAATGGATACCGCGTCGACAACGAGGAGCAGGGGTCGGTGGTGGCCGTCTGCCGTGACCCGATCGGAGGATGGGACAACGTCTGGCCGGAGCTGCAGCATTACAGCTAGCCGGACGTATTCCCTTAGTCGTCGACAGCGATTACTCTTGCGATCGACAACTGATAGTAAGAGCGGAAGCTGCTGCTTCCCCACCCGGCCACTTGAGGGTGAGCCGAGGTCGAGAACCAACCGGAATGCCGGTTTAGTGCAGCAGGTTTCGCCTGCTGCTTTTTCGTTTCTAATGGAGGTATCAGCATCAGCGAATTGCGAGTGAACAATGCCATCAGGGCCAAGGAGGTCCTTGTGGTAGCGCCCGATGGGCAGCAGATTGGCGTCAAGAAGTTGAATGAGGCGCTCTGGCTGGCCGAACAGCTCGATCTCGACCTTGTCGAGGTCGCTCCGAACGCCAAGCCACCTGTCTGCCGGCTTATGGACTATGGCAGGTACAAGTACGAACAGTCTGTCAAACAGCGCGAGGCTCGCAAGAAGCAGACCAGGACGAGCATCAAGGAACTCCGCATGAAGGTGCGGATCGGTGATCACGACTTCGACATCACCCGTCGTAAGGCTCGGGCCTTCCTCGAGGACAATGACAAGGTCAAGATCACCATCCGGTTCCGGGGTCGGGAGAACGAGCGACCCTCCTTCGGTAAGGATCTGATGGATCGGTTGGCCGCATCCCTGGCCGACTATGCCGTGGTCGAGCAGGCACCCACCCAGGAGGGCAGCTCGATGACGATGGTGCTGGCTCCGGTGAGACGTCCCAAGGCGGCCGCGGCTGCTGACGGGAAGCAGGAAGAGGAATAGGAGGACGCCGTGCCCAAGATGAAAACGCACAGCGGTGCCAAGAAAAGAGTGAAGGTGACCGGTACCGGCAAGCTTCTGCGCCGTCAGGTCGGACGCGGTCACTACCGCCTTGCCAAGGGCAAGAGCACCTTCCGTCGTCGTTCCGGCGAGGTCGAACTCGCACCCGGAGACGCCAAAGTCATCAAGAAGCAGCTCGGACGCTGAGCACGTAGGAGGTTTGATATGGCACGTGTAAAGCGCGCGGTCCACGCCAAGAAGTCACATCGGAAGGTCCTCGACAGGGCCAAGGGCTACAAGGGCGCCAAGAGTCGCAGGTACCGCACAGCCAACGAGCAGGTGATGCATGCGATGCAGGACGCCTACCGGGACCGTCGGGCCCGAAAGGGTGAATTCCGCAAGCTGTGGATCGCCCGCATCAACGCAGCTGCCCGGCAGAACGGGACCACCTACAGCCAACTCATCTCCGGTCTGAAGGCCGCCGAGATCGAGGTCGATCGCAAGATGCTGGCCGAGATGGCGGTCAACGATCCCAAGGCGTTCGCCCAACTGGTCGAGGTCGCCAAGAAGGGCTAATGCCCGAGTC
>CAYNSP010000211.1:0-1938 GCA_964400035.1 uncultured Acidimicrobiaceae bacterium
CCTCGATCTCTCTTCCCCGATGGGCCACACCGTCGTAGGTGGTCCGGAGGTCGAGCAGGAACTCGGCCACCCTTTCCAGGAGGTCTGAACCGAGGACGGTGTCGGCGATCCGCAACATGGGCTTTCCCGCCCGGTTGTAGAGGAACCGTCTCCCGGGCAGCGGGCCGCCGGTGATCCAGCGGAGCAGTCTTCCCCCGACCAGGTCTGCCATCTGGGCCGGTGCGGTGAAGAAGTCGGTGCCACCACCGGAAGGGGGCGTGTCGACAACGACCAGATCCCAGGCCCGGGCCTGGACGTATGTGGCCGCCTGATCGGCGGCGGCGTAGGCCTGGGAGGCCGGGAAGTGTTCGGCGGCGGCCTCGAAGAACTCGTTTTCGGCGAGCCGTGTCGCCACCTCCGGGTCGGCATGTCGTTCCGCTACCGCCTTCCACGATGAGGACGAGTCGAGCATCGCCGCCCAGAGATTGGGTTCGGTCTGGTGGGGCTGTGGCTCGTTGCCGAGGGATTCCACTCCAAGCGCCGAGGCCAGCCGTCGGGCCGGGTCGACGGTGACGACCAGCGTCCGGAGCCCGGACCGCGCCGCGGTCACCGCCACCGATGCGGCGACCGTGGTCTTTCCGACCCCACCCGCACCGGCGACCAACAGGGTGCGGGTCATTTCAACTCCTCCAGGAGATCGCTGAGGGTGGCCGCCACCTCGGCCGGGGTGAACAGTCCGAACAGATAGGGCAGGGTCAGATCACCGGGGAGATGGGCCAACCACGCCTGCTGTTCTTCCACCAACGAAGTGTGGAGGTCGACCATCTCACCGGCGACGCCGCCGGGTCGGGTCGACACCTGGAGATGGGGGAGCACCCGGTTGACGATCACCGAAGGGGCGGCGGTGACGTCCTCACGTTCCAACCAGGCGATCGTTTCCAAGGTCTCGGTGGTGGGAAGCTCCTCGGGAAGTGTCGCCAGGACGAGTCGGGTCATCGAAGGGTCACGGAGGGTCTCCGCCATCCACTCCGATTGCCCCCTGATCCGACCCGTAGGGACCAGTTCGGAGATCGAACGGGGAGCACGGAGATATGAGCCGATCTGACCTGTTGGTGGCCCGTCCACCACCACCATGTCCCAACGGTCCTCACGCACCTCCCACAGGACCTTGCCGATGGTGATGATCTCCCTGATCGCCGGCGCCGCCGTGGCCAGGGCGTCGAAGGCACGGGCGACGCCACCGCCGAACCGCCCCAACCCGGGGATCTTCATCTGCAGGGAGAGGTATTCGAGCAATGCCTGGGATCGCACCACCTGCATGGCATGGAGTCCCGGCTGAACCTCACGGGGTGTGAACTCGAGCTGGGTAGTCGAAAGATGGCTGGCCAAGCCCCCCGACTCGTCCACCTCGACGGCAAGCACCCTGAGACCGTGACGACGGGCGAGCAACGCTTGTGCGGCGGCGATCGCCGATTTGCCAGCGCCCCCTTTCCCGGAGACAACGACCAGACGGTGGTCGAGCATTCTCGTGTCGGGTTCAGTCTTTCCCGGAGAGGGGAATGCGAAGGACCAGATGTCCGTCTTCGACCGCCCAATCGGCGTTGGCTACCAGGGCGAAATCGGTGTAGTCGGTCTGGGCCTGCGCCATGAACTTCTGACGCTCGGCCCCGGCGACAGGCGGGAGGGGACGGGTCTTGACCGCCTCAGCCCGTTCCGCGTACCGCGCGATCATCGCATCAACATCAAACTCGGCCATGCCGGGAACCCTAGTGCCGGCGGGGAGAATGTCCCCGTCGAGGCGGACTTATGGATGACCCTGTCTTACCGGCGAGAGCGGTTAGCGTTTTTGGCGTGACCATCTTTCTGATCCGGATCCTGGTACTAGTGCTCGCCATCACCGCCGTGATCCTGACGGTGGTGCGGATCCTGGTCCTGGGCGATCTGGTATCAGGTGGCACC
>CAYNSP010000212.1:0-1930 GCA_964400035.1 uncultured Acidimicrobiaceae bacterium
ATCCACGACCAGGTTCTCCAGGGCCAGAGACAGTGCATCGTCTTCGCCTCTCAGGAAGTGGTTGGTGTCGTAACGCTTCAATGGATCAAGGACCCGGCGAATCGTCGCCAGGGCCACGGAGAGCCGGTTCGCCGACTTCTTAGGATCCTCCTCCGGCCAGAACCGGTCCATCAGTACCTCGCGGTGAATCGGGCGACCCCTGTTGGCGACCAGCATCCCCAGGATGTCTCGTGCCACCCGGGATTGCCAAGCGGCACCGGGGACTGGCTCCCCGTCGACGAGTACCTCGAAACGACCCAGGGTGCGAATTGCGACATCCCAGGAGGACGGACGGCTGAGGGCATCGGCGATCCGACGGGCCTCCATGGCCGGCCCCTTGGCTCCGAGACGGCTCAAGGTTTCGGCGGCCGAAACCGCCATCGCCTTGCCGATGGTGCCGCCGGTCTGCTCCCCGATAAGGGCCGATGTCCTGGCGACTCCGATCGGTGCGCCGATGTCGGCCCAGACCTGTCGCGCCTGATCGAGGAGGCTCAAAGCCTCAGCTGGGTCGGTGCCCACCCGTGCCTGGAGCTCCAACGCCAATGCAACACCGGGAAGGTCGTTGCGTGAGCTCGCCAGGTTGGCCGCCTCCACCGCCAGCTCCCGGGCCAGTTCCTGATCGCCGCGGGCACGGGCGATCTCGCCTAAGGCCAGCACCGAGCCTGATCGGCCCTGGACGGTCCTGGCCCCTCCGGCGCGTCTGGCGAGATTCTCAGCGAGGTCGGGATCCTCATCTGCGAGGAGGCGGGCAAGACCGGTCAGAGCGGGGACCAATGCCTGGAGGTCGGACTGGGCGTCGGCGATACGTATCGCCTCTTCGAAGCAGGACCGGGCCAGGGCGTCATCGCCCCGCGCTGCGTACACCTGACCCAGATGTGCCACCGGATATGCCTGCAGTGACGACCCGATCGAGCGAAAGATGCTCCGGGCGTTGCGAAGATCGTTGATGGCTTCGTCCAGATGACCCTGGTAGAAGGCGATTTGGGCCCGGTTGGATAGGGCCATTCCTCGCCATAGCTCGAAACCGGTCATGTCGGCCAGCCGGAGTGCGACGTCGAGTTCTTCTATCGCTGGCACGAAGTCGCCCTCCTCGAGAAATCGGGAGCCCCGGTTGGAGCGGATCCGGATCGTCTGCAGCACGTCACCGGCCCGATCAGCGTGCTCGAGGGCCCGCAGGTAGTGAAGATCGTTGGCGGCACGATCCCCATCCAAGGCGGCGACCATGGCGAGCACGGTGTGGGCGGTGGCGAGCGCCTGAGAGGCACCCGCTTCGACTGCGAGTTCGAGAGCCTGATCGGCAAGCTGCTTGGCCTGATCGCGCTCACCGCGCAGCCAGTAGGCGCTGGCCATCCAACCGAGCAAGGCAGCTTCATTGGTGTGATCACCGGTGCCCAACAGCCCTCGCCGGTAGGTGTCCAGGGCACCCGACACATCCCCGCGCATGTGCTGGAGGAAGCCCAATCGCCAGGCCAGACGGGGCGGCATCGACCGGTCTCCCGGGTCCAACCGCCGGTAGATGTCCATCGCTCGTTCCCAGTCGCCCAGGATCTGACGCGCCTCAGCTTCGAGAAGCATCAGGTCTTCGCCGCGGTCGTCTCCGAGACTCTCGATGAGGGGGAGCACGTGGCGGGCCATTCCTGAGGCAAGAAGGTCGGATCCGCGGTCTCTGAGCAGATCGAGGAGGGCCTCGGAGGGCCCCGCCACCCGGTGACAGGTCAGGGTCTCGGCGAGATGGTCGTTGGTCAGATACCAGCGAGACGCTTCGGCAAGGACGCGTCGAGATGTCTCATCTGCCAGCTGGACCCGCCCCTTCAGGTAGTCACCGATCAATGGCGAGACCGTCCAGGCCTTGGGGATGTCGGGTCGCCGGGTAAAGATCGGATTGGAGGGA
>CAYNSP010000213.1:0-1912 GCA_964400035.1 uncultured Acidimicrobiaceae bacterium
AACCGGTGACGGCCACCCGCAACGGTTGGAACACCCGCGCCGCTCCAACCCCCAGCTTCTCGGGCAGACCTCTCAGAGTCGCCTCGATCTCAGCCGCACCCCAATCGTCCAGCGCAGCCAGGGCCGATGCCCCCTCGTCGAGGATGTCGGAGACCCCGTCCTTGGTCATAACCTTCGACCACGAGTCCCCGTCGTATGACTCGAACTCTCCGAAGAGGAAGGCCACCTGACTGCCCGCCTCCGGGAGCAGATGGGTTCGTTCCTGAACCAAAGGAGCGATTGTCAGGAACCGCTTCCATTCGTCCTCATCGAGTGATCGTCCGACCGCTCTCTCGACATGGGGACGGGCCATCTCGACGAACCCCTCGGGGTCCATCGCCCTCACGTACTCGCCGTTCATCCATCGCAGCTTCTCGGGGTCGAACGCAGCCGGGTTCTTGGAGACATCGGCAAGGTCGAATGCGGCGATGGCCTCCTCCCTGCTGAAGATGGTCGTCTCGCCGTCTGGCGACCAACCCAGGGTCGCCAGATAGTTGAACATCGCCTCGGGGAGGAACCCGGCCTCCCGGTAATCGGCCAGGGCGGTCGCTCCGTGCCGTTTCGACAGCTTCCGTCCGTCCAGCCCGAAGAGGAGCGGCAGATGGGCGTACACCGGCTCTACGTGACCCATGGCACGGGTGAGCAGGATGTGCTTCGGTGTGGAGGGAAGCAGGTCCTCACCCCGGGCCACATGGGTGATCTCGTAGTCGACGTCGTCGACCGTGGAGGCCAGGTGATAGGTGGGCGACCCGTCACTCCGCAGGATGACGAAGTCGTCGAGGTCCTGGGGTTCAAAACTCACCCGGCCCCGCACCAGATCGTCGAAGACAACGGCTGCGTCCTGCGGGATGGAAAGGCGGATCGCACCGGACGTCCCCGGATCCTCCGGCCGACGTATGTAATGGGCCGGGTTCCGGTTCTCACTGACGGCACGCTGGCGGAGTGCCTCCAGTTCTTCGGACGATCGGTCGTCGAAGTAGGCGGCACCACTTTCGACAAGGCTCAGGGCGACCTCCCGGTAACGGTCGTATCGATCGGACTGGCGGTATGTGCCATGCGGCCCGCCGATCCGGACACCCTCATCCCAGTCAAGACCGAGCCATTGGATCGAGGACAGGATCTCATCCTCGTACTCAGCGGTCGATCGCTCACGGTCGGTGTCGTCGATCCGGACGATGAAAACCCCACCGTTGTGACGGGCATAGAGCCAATTGAACAAGGCGGCCCTGGCTGTTCCCACATGCAGATAGCCGGTGGGCGAGGGTGCCATCCGGACGCGCACGGTCATGGGGCAACCACCGGGTTGGACAGGGTGCCGATCCCGTCGATCTCCACTTCCATCACATCGCCAACCTGGACGGGGCCGACACCGGATGGTGTACCGGTCAGCACCACATCGCCCGGGAGAAGGGTGGTGAACGCGGTTATGTATTCGATCAGTTGCGGCACGCCGAAGACCATGTCCGACGTGAACCCTGCCTGGCGGACCTCACCATTCACCCGGCAGATCACGGCGAGTCGTTCGGAAGGGTCCAACTCGGTCTCGATGGCGGGACCGAGCGGACAGAAGGTGTCGAATCCTTTGGCCCGCGTCCATTGACCGTCTTTCCTCTGGAGGTCGCGTGCGGTGACGTCGTTGCCCGCGGTGTATCCGAAGATGTACTGGTCGGCGTCCTCCGCCTTGATGTTCCGGGCCGGTCGGCTGATCACGACGGCCAACTCGGCCTCGTGATGGACATTGGTGGACTGGATCGGGTAGACCACGTTGGCGTTTGGGCCCACCACCGACGTCGCCGGTTTCATGAAGATCATCGGCTCTTCCGGAACTTCGTTCCCGAGTTCGCTGGCATGATCCTCGTAGTTCCGACCGACG
>CAYNSP010000214.1:0-1901 GCA_964400035.1 uncultured Acidimicrobiaceae bacterium
ATGAAGATCGCGGCCACGAATACCCCGGCCTGAGTGGTGTCGTCCGAAATGACCGGGACCGCCAGCCATCGCGCCGGACCATTCTCGCTGGCATCTTCCCCCCGTTGGGCGGTCGTCAGGGTGGCCCAGTGATCCAGCAGTTCGGTGCCCCGAAACACCACACCACCGATGTCATGGCGGTGCGGGGCGCCATCGAGGATCGTCACCACGGCCTGATGGGCCAGGGGCACGTTTCTCTCGATGAAGCTGTTGAAGATCGCCTCGATGTCGCCATCGAAGGGCTGCTGTGTCCCCGGATCGACGCCTGCGGCGAAGACCCGCATCTCCTCGACTTCCTGTTCGAGGAGTCGGTCGGCGTCGGCCCTGACCTGGTTGATCAGATAGGCACGTTGGATGAGGAGTCCGACGGCCAGGGCTATGGCGAGGAGGGCGACATACCAGCCGAGAATGCGCATCCGCGCCGAGGGAGTCCAGCGCCTCTTCATCCCTGTAGATGATTGCCGATCCTCCGATCGAGGTTGCGAATTCACCCTGCCCCCGAACCACCCGGCTCAGTCCGGCGTGTCGGTGGTGACGGTCGGCGTCGGCGGCGTCTGCGTAGGGGTGTCTGGAGTGGTCGGGGTCGGCACCGTCTGAGTGGGAGTGTCCGGTGTCGGCGAAGGTGTCGGCACCGTATTGACGGTTGTCGTCGCGGTGTTGTCGAACGGGCTGTTCAATTGGGTGTCTGCGCTGTGGCTGAACATGAACGACGGGTAGGTGAAATCCGTACTCGACGACGCCGAAGTGATCGACGTTGACGAACCAAGGTCGTTCCGGTCACGCAGATCGATCGAACCCGGATTCTCCGGGTCGGTGCCCGGCCCGGCCAGGGCGAGACCGCTGACCCCGAGGATCCCGGCGGTGGTGACACCGGCCACGACCTTCCACTTCTTACCGTTGACGCTCATCTCGATGACCTCATCCTTATACCGACACCGGAACTATCGGAGAGCCGGGTTAGATGTTTCTGAGGTGGATATGAGAGTTTTCTCATACTCCTCAGGTGTCGAATGATGACGCGGTGTCCTCGGAGAGCGGGCTGGCCGGGGAATCAGGGCTGATCGGTGAGTCCGGAGAGCTGGTGTGGGGACTGATGGGTGAGTCCGGAGAGCTGGTGTCGGGGCTGATCGGTGAGTCCGGCGAGCTGGTGTCGGGGCTGATCGGTGAGTCCGGCGAACTCGTATCGGCACTGACCGGGGAATCCTGGGTGTCAGGGCTAACCGGTGAGAAGGGGGACTGCAGACCGGTGTCGGCACTGACACTGTCCATGACCGTCGGGAAAGTGAAGTCGGAGGCGTCCGTCGTAACTGTCAAAGACGTCAGTTCGGTGCGATCCTTGAGGTTGATCTCACCCTGACTCTGATTCGGCGGGCCGGCGACTGCGATGCCTCCGACGCCAATCACACCGGCTGCGGTGACTGCAGCCACCACCTTCCATTCGTTGCCCTTGATCTGATCTTTGAGGGTCATGTCCTTGTTTCCTTTCCTCGAACCTGATGAAAGGATGAATGACACGGGTAAGACCATCCTGAGACAAACGTGAGGGTTCTCTCATCTCCCGGGGGGATCAGGAGACGGTCAGAGGCTGGGCGTCACGGGTGGTGGAAAGCCACCGTTCGGCCAGAGTGACCCGATCTGCCACCTCGCTGGGCCACGCTGCCGACTGCACACGGAACGGACCGGAGGCCAAACCAAGGGTTAATGCAGCGGCACGACGTCTCAGGTCGTCCGGGTCGAACAATCGGTCCCACACACCGATCAACTGATTTCCCAGGGCACGAACCCGCTCAGGGTTGGAGCTCATCGGAGCCCATACCGCCATGTGGGCCAGCATCGTCGCCGCGTCATCGGCGGGTCTACCC
>CAYNSP010000215.1:0-1862 GCA_964400035.1 uncultured Acidimicrobiaceae bacterium
CCCAACCCCGGCTTTTGAATCGAACTTGATGCCTGCTCCGATACGGTTGGCACGCTCCCTCATTCCGATGAGGCCGTAGTGGCCTTCCGGTTCATGTTGTGGGTCGAAACCCAGACCGTCGTCGGCCACTGAAACAATCCCGAAGAGCTTGTCGACCTGACCCGACACAACGATCTTCGAAGCAGACGAGTGGGTGTGGGCGTTTCGGGTGGCCTCGATGATGATCGAAGTCAGATCCCCGATGATGGCGGCGCGTGGCGGGCGGCGTTCCTCGATGTCGAGGACGATCTGCGGGGAACCTTCGAACACTGCGGTCTGGGCCATGATGCGGGCTGTGAGGGTCGGTCCGGGGGCAGTCCGCAGATCGGCGACCGAGTTGCGGACATCCTCGACCAACTTGGTGACATTCGACCTCAGCACCTGGAGATCGGCTACAAGATGGGGGTGCTCGTCCATCTGCATCGCCGCCATGTCCAGGGAGAGCCCCAACGAGGCCAGCGATGGCCCGATCTCGTCATGCATCTCCCGAGCGAGTCTGATTCGCTCCTCAGCTACCGCGCTGCCGACAATGTCCTCAAGCAGTTTGAGGTTGGCGAAGGCGATGCTGACCGGATAGATGATCGACCCGACATCCTCCATCTCGGCCGGTATCAATTCACGTGGTGTGATCAGTTCGAGGTGGCCCACCTCGGCGTCAGCCGTGGAGAGGCTGAACTTGTACCCGTGGCCTTGTTCGGCGGGGATACCACGAACCGAGAGGAATACCGTTCCTGATTCGTTGTAGACGGCCATCTTCCCCTGGGACCCCGGGAACCGTTCGAGGATCGTGTCCAGTGTGTCCTGGCTCACTTCCACCGCATTCAGTCGACCGGCGGAGACATCCTCGGAGAGTCGTGAGAGGGCGCTGTTGATTTGTTCCAGCCGCTCCAACTGACGGGTGGCGGTCTGCTTCTCCTCGGCGAGTTCGACGGCTTGTTGGTGTATGTCTTCGAAGAGCCGGCGGATCACACCGACCAGCAACACGAACGCCAGATAGAGGGCGGCTCCGGGGGCGATGTCGAGAACATCCCGTTCGGGAGCAGTCTGGGAAAGGGTGATCAATGCCAGAAGGGTGGTGGCGAGCATCCCGGTCATGAACCCCGCCCTGAGTCCTCCGTAGAGGGTCGCCAGGACCGGTGGGCCCATCGAAAGCAGCAGGTAGGGGCTGTCGGGGCCGCCCGAAAGTGTGAGTACGACCGCCAGGATCGTCGCACCGGCAAGAGTCACCGACTCCACACCGAAACGGGCCGTGTACCGGCTGGATGGGATCACGGTCGTGCCGAGGGCGTAAGCGGTGGCCAGGATCACGGCGATCCATGAGTTGGCCGCTCCGCCGGTGCTCACCATGTCGGTGATCACACCGACCATGAGGGCAACCCACTGCCCGATGACAATGGTCTTGTGGATCTTGGCTTCCCAGCTGGTGAGCGTCACGGCTGTAAGAGGCTACCGTCGTAGGTCGTGACCGACGGTGTACGCAGATGGCTGCTGGGTGGTGGTATCGGCAGCGGTAAGAGCACTGTCCGCAGGCATCTCGCCGAAGCGGGTATTGACACCATTGACGCCGATTCCATCGGCCACTCCATTCTCGAACCGGGTGGGGCCGCGTTCGACCGCGTGGCCTCCCGTTGGCCTTCAGTCGTCAGGGACGGCCGGATCGATCGTGGCGCCCTTGCGGCGATCGTCTTTTCGGATGCGGACGAACTCTCCGATCTGGAGAGGATCACGCATCCTCTTATCTTCGGCGCGATTTCAGACCGGGTGGAGCAGATCGTCGGCACCGTGGTGGTCGAGATCCCCCTGCTCCGCAAGGCTCCGCCGGG
>CAYNSP010000216.1:0-1817 GCA_964400035.1 uncultured Acidimicrobiaceae bacterium
GCTGAAGTCGGTGTCGAAGACCGGCCGGTTCTACACGGTCGAGGAGAACCCACGTCTCTGCGGTTGGGGAGCCGAACTCGTCTCGATCATCTCAGAGGAAGCGTTCTGGGACCTTGACGGGCCAAGCATCCGGATCACCACCCCGCACATACCCTTACCCGCCGCTGCGTCGCTCGAAGACATCGCCATCCCATCAGTCGATCGCATCTACGAGACCGTCGTCAAGACGGTCGACACCGGGGGGATCAGCTGAGCGGTTACCTGCTTCGTGGCGGATGTGTGCTTGGAATGACCTCGCGCACCGGGAACCAAGCGTCTGCAGACGTGCTGATCGAAGGTGACCGGATCACCGAGATCGGACAGCGCCTGAGAGCGCCGAAAGGCACCGAAATAATCGAGGCCGCCGACACGGTGGTGATGCCCGGGTTCGTGGATGCTCACCGGCATCTCTGGGAATCGATTTTCTGCAATCTGGGGGACAGAGCTGCGTTGGCCGACACTGCGTCGGCCGCTGCGATCTATGGACCCCACTACACGGCCGAGGACGTTTACGCCGCCACCATGCTGGGTCTTCTTGGTGCTGCCGACACCGGGATCACCACCGTTGTCGACCTTTTCGACGGGCCTCCGGAGCACATCGATGCCGCCATCGAAGCGCACCGGGATGCAGGGATCAGGACCGTTCTGGTTCCGGCACCACCATCGTGGAACACGGGTCATGTCCAGAGCGAACTATTGCGACGCTACGCCGGCGCGGGCACATCGATGATGACGATCGCAGCGGGGAGCGCCGACCCGACCGCTGCCAATCACGATGCCATTACCCGTGAATGGGTGCTGGCAAGAGAACTCGGGCTCCGGATCCATGCGCACGCCGGCCGTGACCCGATGGGGCATGGCACCATCGCCGGATTCAGTGGATTGCTCGGCGAAGACGTGACACTGGTGCATGTCACCCACACCTCCGAGGCAGATCTCGACACCATCTCGGCGACCGGTGCAGGGGTGGTACTCACCCCTTCCAGTGAGATGGCGGGGGGTCTGGGGACACCGCCGCTCCAGGCACTGATCGATAGGAACATCCAACCCGGTCTCGGGGTGGATGGAGAACGGGTCTCTCCTGGAGACATGTTCGCCCAGATGCGGGCGGTCATCTCGCTGCAACACGCCTCCTACTTCGACTTGAAACTGGCCGGGAAGGGAGGGCTTCCCCGGCTTCTAACCACGCGCCAGGTGCTCAGGTATGCAACTTCGGAAGGTGCCCGGATCGCCGGGCTGGCACCGGTCACCGGGACGCTGGAGGTTGGAAAACAGGCCGACATCGTCATGCTCCGAACCGACCGACCCAACATCGCCCCCATAAACGACCCCATCGGGGCGGTCGTCTGGGGCATGGACACGTCCAACGTCGACAACGTTTTCGTCGCCGGGGTGCCGGTGAAACGCGACGGTGTTCTGTTGGCCGATGCCGGCCGGGCCATGCAACTGGCAACCACTGCCCAGAAGCGCATCGGCGGCGCCGCCGGGCTATTGAGCGGAGCGAGCACATGACCGCAACGGTGAGTCCGCAGGTGAGGATGCCGTCCTCCAAGGTCACCCGACTGGTGGTCGCCTCCCGCTACGTGCCTGTCTATATCGCCTTGCTGCTGCTGTGGATCGCCGCCTCCATCTGGGCTCCCAACATGCTGGCGTCCAATGCTCTGTCGGCCCTTGCCCCGTATGCGGCCCTTCTCGGCATCACGGCCCTTGGCCAGATGCTGGTCGTGATGACCGGAGGCATCGACCTGAGCACACCTGGAACATTCACTTTCGGCGCA
>CAYNSP010000217.1:0-1813 GCA_964400035.1 uncultured Acidimicrobiaceae bacterium
TCCGCCCAAAAGCGCGGCTTCGCCCCATCGATCCCCCTCCCGGGAGCTCCGCTGCGGGCGAAGTACATCGCCGAGAACTTCTTCGAATCCCCCCGGCAGGTGACCGCAGTCAGGAACATGCTGGGTTTCACCGGGTCATATCAGGGAATCCCGGTTTCAGTCATGGGTACCGGGATGGGGATCCCGTCGGCGTCGATCTACGCCACCGAACTGATCAGCCAGTACGGGGTGGAACGGCTGATCCGTGTCGGATCGTGTGGTGGCATCCTGCCGTCGGTCAGGATTCGCGACGTCGTTCTAGCCATCGGAGCCTGCACCGATTCGGGGGTCAACAGGGTCCGATACGGGGGATACGACTTCGCCGCCACCGCCGACTTCGAACTGCTCCGGTCGGCGGCCACCGCGGCGGCTGCTCGGGGGCTGGATGTGAAGGTGGGCAACGTGCACTCGGCCGACCTCTTCTACAACCCCGATCCGGCAGCCTTCGACCGGATGGAGGCGATGGGTGTCCTCGCCGTCGAGATGGAAGCCGCCGGCCTCTACGGGGTGGCGGCTGAAAAAGGTGGCCGTGCCCTCACCATCTGCACCGTCTCCGACCATGTCCGGACCGGTGAATCGACCACGTCCGAGGAACGGGAACAAACCTTCGGTGAGATGGTTGAGATTGCCCTGGAAGCGATACGTCTAGATCTGGCAGTCAGTTAGAAGGGCCCGTCACCTGACCGGACTCAACCCCGCGTTCCTGAAGAAGGGTGTCACCGACGCCCTCACCCTGTTTGTGACGGTGATTCCGTTCGCCCTCATCATCGGCCTGGCGGTCGTCCAATCCGGTCTGCCACCACTTGTCGGATGGTCGAGTTCGCCGATCATCTTCGGTGGGGCGGCACAATTGACCGTCCTCACCCTTCTCGGTGCGGGAACCGCGACGGGCGCGGTGATCGCCGCCGGACTGGTGGTCCAGGCCCGACACCTCATGTACTCGGCGGCCCTCGCCCCCACGTTCCAGGACCAGCCACGCTGGTTCCGCTGGCTGGCCCCATACGCCTTGATCGACCAGATGTTTGCTTTGGGGAGCTTCTACACCGAGTCCGACCCCGTCGACTTCCGTAGCTACTACATCGGTTCGGGCGCGGTCTACATCCTCTGCTGGAACATCACCACCGCCATCGGGCTTCTGGTCGGCCCGCTGGTGCCGGAGAGTTGGGGGATCGGATTCGCCGTCCCGGTGATGTTTGTCGCGTTGGTCGTAATGGGTTTGAACCGTTGGCCGAAGGTTGCCGCAGCCGTCGCTGCGGGCATCGCCGCATATCTGGCGATCGAGATGCCTAACCGATCTGGCCTCCTGGTCGGGTCTTTCGTCGGTGTTGTCGTCGGATTCATCGTCTCCAGGAGCCGTCGATGACACCGTTCCTGATCATCCTTGTGGTCGGTATCGGCACCTATGTGATGCGGGCCCTTTTCATCGTCGCCCTCGCCAACCGGCGCATTCCCCCGGCGGTGGTGGAGGCACTCGAGTTCGTGGCGCCAGCCGTGCTCACTGCACTCATCGTGTCGCTGCTGGTCAACCCGGACGGCTCCGCAAATGCGGGTTGGGTCGAAATCGTGGCACTGGTCGCCGGTGGTGCCACCGTTTACAAGACCCGCAGTCTGCTCCTCGCCGGAACGGTCGGGATGACGGTCTTCTGGGTGCTCCGCGCCCTGTTCTGAGTCGTCTTCTCCCGTCCCGTCGCTCTGACCCCCGAAAATCGCCGAATTTCCCTTGAAAAACCCTGATCCCGGGGGCACGCGTCGGAACGCCATTGCTACTTTGCGG
>CAYNSP010000218.1:0-1811 GCA_964400035.1 uncultured Acidimicrobiaceae bacterium
CGGGGGGCGAGCTCGCCGTCCGGGTGGTACTGGTCCATGAACCGTCTCCCCTGCGGGTCGACGAGGGTGGCACCCTCCCCGCGGATCGCCTCGGTGACCAGGGGCATCGGATCCTTCCCGACCAGGAGTGCGGTGGGATGGAACTGGGTGAATTCGAGATCGGCGAGTCTGGCCCCGGCACGGCCGGCGATGACGATCCCTTCGCCGGTGACCCCTGCCGGATTGGTGGTGTGCGAGTACATCTGGCCGACGCCGCCGGTGGCTAGCACTACCGCCGGCGCCAGGTAGACGGTGCGCTTCTTCCCGTCGGCGGTGAGGACACCGGCTACCCGGTGGCGGGTCCGGACCAGGTCGACGACCCGGCCGCTGATCACCACCACCCTGTCACTGGCATCGACCGCCTCGTTGAGCGCCCTCATGATCTCCGCACCGGTGGCATCACCATCGGCGTGGACGACCCGTCTGGTCCCGTGACCCGCCTCCTGGCCGAGGAGGAGGGAACCGTCGAGATCACGATCGAACTCGGCACCGAAGGCAATCAGACGGTCGATGGCGTCGGGGCCCCCTGCTGTGAGGATCTCCACGGCATCGGTGGCGGAGAGACCACCACTCACCGCCACGGTGTCACGGGCATGGGCCTGTGGAGTGTCACCACCCCCTACGGCGGCGGCAATACCCCCCTGCGCCCACCACGTCGATCCAGGATCCTGTGAGGTGATTACGTAGGAACGGTCGAGGCCAAGGGCGACGGAGAGCCCGGCAACACCCGCCCCCACCACCAGCGGGGCGTCGAGTTCTATGACCTTGACCACCGGCGGGACTCAGTCCTTGCGTCCGACCTCGAGCATCCGGTTGACTGCGACCCTCGCCCTGGCGGCAATGTCCTCAGGGATCTCAACCCGGTAGCTCATGGTCTCAAGGGACCGTTTGATGTTGTCCAGGGTGATCCGCTTCATATGCGGGCACATGTTGCAGGGCCGGACGAACCGGGTTTCGGGTGCGCTCTCGGCAACGTTGTCGGCCATCGAGCACTCGGTGATCATCATCACCTCGTCGGGCTGGCGGTGCTTGACCCATTCGATCATCCCGTGGGTGGAACCCACGTAGTCGGCCACGGCGAGAACATCCGGAGGACACTCAGGATGGGCGATCACCTGGATATCACCCATCGTCCTCTTGTACTCCGAGATCTCCGATCCGGTGAAACGCTCATGGACCATGCATGAGCCTTCCCAGAGGATCACATCAACATCGGTCTTTGAGGCCACCCACATCCCCAGGTACTGGTCGGGTGTGAAGATGACCCGATCCACCCCGAGCGACTCGACCACGGCCACCGCATTCGACGAGGTGCAGGTGATGGTCGATTCGGCCTTCACATCGGCCGACGTGTTGACATAGGAGACCACAGGGACACCCGGGTAGCGCTCCTTGAGAGCCCGGACATCGGCCCCGGTGATCCCATCGGCAAGAGAGCATCCGGCACGAAGATCGGGGATGAGAACGGTCTTCTCCGGATTGATGATCTTGGCCGTCTCCGCCATGAAATGGACCCCGGCGAGCACGATCACGTCGGCATCGGTCTCCAAAGCCAGGTGGGCCAGCGCCAGCGAGTCTCCGGTGATGTCGGCCGCCAGGTGGTAGATGTCCGGCGTCATGTAATTGTGGGCGGCGACAACCGCATTCCGCTCCACCTTGAGACGATTGATCTCGTCGATGGTCGGTTGAAGGGCCGCCACTTCAACCGGGGGCAAGATGTCCCGAGACTTGGTGATCTCGATCGTGGTCACTGGGCTCCCGAATCCTGGACG
>CAYNSP010000219.1:0-1794 GCA_964400035.1 uncultured Acidimicrobiaceae bacterium
CGGCTGAGATGGGCGGCAAGAACCCGGTGGTGGTGACCGCTACCGCAGACATCGACCAGGCCGTTGAAGGTGTCGTCCGCGGAGCTTTCGGATTCGGCGGCCAGAAGTGCTCCGCCACGGCACGGGTGTTCGTCGAGGAGCCGGTGCTTGACCGGTTCGTCGACCGCTTGGTCGCCCGCACCGCCGAGTTGAAGGTCGGCGATCCGCGTGAGCTCGAGACCTTCTTTGGGCCGGTCATCGACCGGGGTGCGGTGAAACGTTTCCAGGAGGCCGTCACCGAAACCATCGATAGCGGTGGCGAGATCCTCTTCGGTGGTGAGATCCTTGAGTCTGGCGACGTGGCCCGAGGCAACTATGTGCAGCCGACAGTCGTCACCGCCCCGCTCGACTCAAAGGTCTGGAAGGAGGAGTTGTTCCTTCCCTTCGTCGCGGTCACCGCGGTACGCGACCTCGAGGAGGGTCTCAGACTGTCGAACGACACCGAGTTCGGGCTGACAGCCGGGCTCTTCTCTAATGACGACGAGGAGATCGAACGGTGGTTCGCCGGGATCGAGGCGGGTGTCACCTACGTCAACCGTGCCGCCGGTGCCACAACTGGTGCATGGCCGGATGTCCAGTCGTTCGGTGGGTGGAAGGGGTCCGGGACCTCAGCCACCGGTGGTGGCGGCCCCTGGTACCTCCGCCAATTCCTCCGGGAGCAGTCCCGCACCCGGGTTGGATAGCTACGAGGGTCTCACCGCCCCTCGAAACGGAGCTTGAGACCGTCCGGATCGAGAATTTCGAGCCCGCTGTTGGATGTGTTGACCGAGATACCCTGTTTGGTCAGGTGGTCCTTCCACCGGTCGAGATCATCGACCTTGAACGAGATGGCCTCGGGTCGGGACTGACCCCCTTCGACCAATTCGATCTGCTGGCCGGTGGACGCCTGGATGAGCACTGCCCCTGAATCGCCCCCCGGGGAACGAACCTGGGCGAAGCCGAGGGCGTCGCGGTAGAAGCTGAGAGCTTGATCCAGCGAGTCGACACCGACCGAAGTTGTCATCGTTGAAACACCACCGGGTGCCCGCTGCGGGCCCCGTCCCTGGATCACCTCCCGGGCCTCGGCGATGGTGAATCGACCGGCGGTCACCTCCCTGCCCACGATCACCCCGGCAAGACGACGACCCGACGACTCGAGCGCGGTCAACGTGCGGAGGTCGTCGAGGTCACGTACGCCCCCCGATGCGATCACCGGCTCCTCGACGGTGGCCAGGGCCTCGGCGAGGATCTGAAGGTTTGGTGTTTCCTGCAACGCGTCCCGTCCGGCCTCCGAGACGAGGAAAGCGACGGCTCCCGCAGAGGACATCTCGATGAGGACCTCCTCGAGGAAGCGACCGCTGTTCTGGGTCCAACCCCGGGTAACCACCTCCTCATTCGATCGGACATCCAGAGACACCACGATCTTCTCCGGATACTCCCGGCATAGATCCCAGACCATCACCTGGTTCTCGATGGCGGCGGTCCCCATGACGACACGCCACGCCCCCATGTCGACCAACCGCGCCGCCTCTGGCTCGGAGCGGACTCCGCCCGCCACCTGAACCGGGATGTCCACTTCTCTGATGAGCCGGGCGATCAGGTCACGGTTGCGGTCATCTCCGTATGCGGCCGCATCGAGGTCGACTATATGGAGGTAGTCGATCCCCTGTTGTGCCCAGTTCCGGGCGCGGCCCACCGGGTCGTTGTCGAGGGCGATGGCCTCGTCCAACCCGCCGCGTGGGAGTCGAACCGAGAGGCCGCCGAGGATGTTGACCC
>CAYNSP010000220.1:0-1766 GCA_964400035.1 uncultured Acidimicrobiaceae bacterium
CTACTGGGTTGGCTGTAAGCCCAACGAGGTCGGGATCCCATGGAATCCGCCACCACCCGAACCCACCGACGGCGCTTACGGGTCGCCGACCGGTCCGATCCCCTTCGACCCCGAAGTCAACGACGAGGTTCTGGTCGCTTTCGTCGGAGGGACCGTCAATACCGAGACCGGTGAGACGGATCTGATGGTCATCGAACTGCCCGATGCCACCTTCGAGCTTCCGCCATGGTTCGAAGAGGAGGTCATCACCGGAGAGACCCTGGTGATCGAAGCGATCGACGTCGGAGGCGAGGTGATCTACCGGGTCCCATTCGATCAGAACACAGAGGATGACAACCTCGAACCGGATCTGAAACATGTCTCGGCGCGGATGGTGCTGATGGATGGTGTCCATTACCGCGTCAAGCAGGGCGGCGAGGTCATCACCGATCTCCAGCCGTCGAACAACCCTCCGGTCGGGGAGTGGCTGGTTGCGGAGGCAGGTCCGGAGGGGGTCCACCTCGAGTGGGACAGCAGTGATTCCGACGGCGACCCGGTCTACACCACCGTCCAGTACTCCAACGACGGGGTCCATTGGATCGGTTTGAGCCAGACGATGGGGGTCGGTTCCTATCAATCCGAGAACGTGGGTGGTTCACTCCCCGGCGGCCAGGGTCGCTTCCGTCTTCTCCTCAACGACGGTTGGCATACCACCTACCTGGAGGGTCCCGCGATGGTTGTGGAGGACAAGCCACCGGTCGCCGCCATCCTCTATCCGAAGCCCGGGTTCGCTTTCGCCACCAACGCCCCGATCGAGTTCGAGGCCACCGTCTTCGACCTGGAGGATCGTGGGGTCGGATCGGTTGTCTGGTCGTCGTCGATCGACGGGGCCATCGGCTCGGAACTGTCGATGGAGGCGGGTCTGTCCGGAGGCAACCATGTGATCACCCTCGAGGCGACCGACTCTGCCGGCAACACAACCACCGACACCGTCGAGATCTTCGTCGACCCGGATACCGTCTATCAGGGCCCCGACGATGACCTGGTCGCCACCCTCGAGGACCTCTTCCTCAGGCTATCCGGTGAAGCCATCGGGCCGGACCCGACCACGACCACCTCGGCCGGGATCCCCTCACCCGAGGAGGCTCCACCGACACCGATCTGGTGGGCAGCGGTCGGCGGTCTGGTCCTTCTGGGTGCTGCCGGTCTTGCCATCTTCAGACGCCGCGGGACTCCACCGACCCCCGGTTAGAGCTGGACGGAGTGACTTCCGACCCTACCGGGGATCGGGCGTAGGCTTGACACTGGAGGTGCTGAGCATTCCCCGGCGGCCCGCTTCGGGCCGTCCGCATAGAAAGGAGTAGGAGTCATGAAGGCTCTTCGTTTGCTCGAGTGGAAGTCGGAACCCCAACTGGTCGACATCGACGTTCCCGAACCGGGACCGGGTCAGGTGTTGATCAAGGTTGGCGGGGCCGGCGCATGCCACTCAGATGTTCACCTCATGGATGAATTCGAGGGTGGGTTGCTCCCCTGGGGTCCACCGTTCACGTTGGGTCATGAGAACGCCGGGTGGGTCGAGAAGCTCGGTGCCGGTGTGACCGGACTCGAAGTCGGCCAACCGGTGGCGGTCTACGGCCCGTGGGGCTGCGGTAACTGCAGCCGGTGCCTCCTCGGCATCGAGACCTACTGTGAGAACCCGATGGCCGCTCCCGTTCCCGGCGGTGGTGGGGGACTCGGTCTCGACGGGGGGATGGCCGAGTACATGCTGATCCACCACAGCCGGTTCC
>CAYNSP010000221.1:0-1764 GCA_964400035.1 uncultured Acidimicrobiaceae bacterium
GTCTTCGCCCATCATCCAGCGCAGCGTGTTCTTGAGCTTGGTCTGCTGGATGAAGATGTCGTGCTCCGGGTAGACAGATTCGGCGTGCTGGGGGCTCTTGAAGTAGAACGACAGCCACTCCTGGATGCCCTTCATGCCCGCGCGGTTGGCGAGGTCGAGGAACAGCGCGAGGTCGAGGACGATCGGCGCGGCGAGGATCGAGTCGCGACACAGGAAGTCGATCTTGATCTGCATCGGGTAGCCGAGCCACCCGAAGATGTCGATGTTGTCCCAGCTTTCCTTGTCATCGCCCTTGGGCGGGTAGTAGTTGATCCGGATCTTGTGATAGAGGTCGCCGTAAAGCTCGGGGTATAGGTCGGGCTGGAGGATGCTCTCGAGCACGCTCTCCTTGGTGACCTCCTTGGAACGGAAGCTGTCCGGGTCGTCGAGGACCTCGCCGTCGCGATTTCCGAGGATGTTGGTGGAGAACCAACCCTGGATGCCCAACATGCGGGACTTGAGGCCGGGGGCGATGATCGTCTTGAGGAGGGTCTGGCCGGTCTTGAAGTCCTTTCCGGCGATCGGGAGACCCATCTCCTTGGCGAGCTGCACCAGCGCCGGTGCGTCGACACTCAGGTTCGGGGCACCGTTGGCATAGGGCACGCCCATCTTGAGGCAGGCGTACGCATAGATCTGGGAGGGGGCGATCCCGGGGTCGTTGTTCTTCAGGCCATTCTCGAAGCTGTCCAGGTCAAGATGAACCGCCGACGGCTCCTCATACGCCTCGGTGGACCCACACCAGACCGCCACCAGACGATCGACCTGCTTATCCGAACGGAAACGGTCGATGTCGGTCATCAGCTGTTCAGCCAGGTCCATGTACGACCCGGTGCTCTCCTTGACGTGGTCGACACCGGGAAGCTTTTTCACCCAGCGGTCGGAGAACACCGCAGTCATCGGCCTCACCGCTCGCAGTTCGTCGCCGATGCCTTCCAAATGACGGGCATCGAGAACACCCGCCTTCATCGCGGCCGTGTATGCATCATCCGAGAAGGGATCCCAACCTCCGAACTCGAGGTCGGCGAGGTCGGCGAGGGGGACCAGCTCCTTGATCATGGGGTTACGGGAATCGGTCCGCTTGCCCAACCTGATATGGCCGGTCTGGGTGAGGGAACCGATCGGTTCGGCGAAGCCACGGCGTGCCGCGAAGACGCCGGCGATGAAAGTCGTGGCGACGGCACCCATGCCCGGGGTAAGGATGCCGAGCTTCCCGGTAGCGGGTGCTATTGCTGGTTTGTCGTTCAACAGATTTCCTCCTGGGGCGTGAACGATATCGGACTCACTGGCGGTTGTGGCCGGTCGTTAGGCTGGCAATGTGGAAGGGCCGCCCGACACCATAGGGCCGAGCGTCGACGTAGCGCTCCTCGCCGACGCGGTTCAGGCGGTTCAGGGCAAGCTCTTCGTCCTGGGCGGGGGGTGGGACACCCTGTGGGTGCAGGACGTACCTGCCCGTCACCCGAGTCTCGCCATCGGTCTCCGCCTCAGGGTGCCGATCTCATGGGCGGAGGAGCGGATCAGGCTTTCATTGGAGCTTCAGGACGCCGACGGCCACTCCATGCTTCCCCAGGCGCTGGTGCAGGAGATCCGGCTTCCGCGGGGTCAACCCGTGTCGGCTTCGGTGACCGACTTCGGTCTGATCAGATCGTTCACATTGAACAACCTGGTCTTCGAGAAGGAGGGCGGTCACTCCTTCGTCATCTCTGTCAACGACGAGCCGGTCTCACG
>CAYNSP010000222.1:0-1713 GCA_964400035.1 uncultured Acidimicrobiaceae bacterium
ACGAGCTCCATCGCCTAGTCGGCCCCGGAGCCCTATCCCGACCAGGAGTCGGGGGCGAAGACGGGGATGGTCTTGAGGAGTCTCATCGACGGGACCCCGATCACGTGCATCTGTCCGGAATGGCCGCCGGAGGAGAACATGAAGTAGTCGTCGTGCTGGCCGGGGGCGACGAAGGTCTCGAGTGCGGCTTCGGCTTCGGCGCCGGAGAGTCCCCGTTCCTGGGCGATGGCGGCGAGGTTGCCTTCACCTGAGGCGCCGAGCCCGAGGACGGCCCCGGTGACACCTATGGCGAGTCCAATGACTGCCGCCAGTGCCACATAGACCTTGGTATTTCCTTTCATAGGTGTGACCTCCTGTGGGGTCATCGGGCCGGTCCACCGCCTGCCACGGCAATCATTTAGTTAGTTGCTAAAGGATGCGGTCGAAGGGGGCGCCCGAGATAGGGCCAAAAGTCCCGATCAACCCGGTCGGAAATCCTTGGAAGGGTGGGGTTGCCCGTCGACGGAAGGTGAGGGCAGGGAGTCAGCCCCGGCGCGACTCTCTCCAGGACTTCCAGGCGCCCGTGGACCACAAGGCCCAGGCAACGAAGATGGGTTGGAAAGTGAGCCGCAACCACCTCACCCCGGGCGAGTCGAGTCCGAAAGTCTCGGTTCCCGCAATCGCCTGATAGATGTTGCCGGGGAAGACCAGCACGAAGAATCCGGCGGTCACCCAACCCACCTTGACCCGGTGTCGGGGCAGGCCAACCAGGGCACCGGCGAGAGCGATTTCGACCACACCGGACACGTAGACGATGGCGGTGGGGGCCGGGAGAAAGGATGGGACCTGACCCAGGAACTCTTCGGTGCGGACAAAGTGGCCGATCCCCGCGGCGAGAAGAAACCCGGCCAGCATCCACCGCCCCACCTTTCTGGGAAGGTCTTCGACTAGCTGTCGGTCACCCATGGTCGGGGACACTACCGGGTGCCCGGAGGGCGTAGCCCGGGCCGGGATCCGACCCACTGACATCCCAACGGGTCCCCCGGTAGGGAGGTGTCGCTACTGAGGTCGAGACCAGACGAACGGGTTCAGTCTTCGTCCCCGGACTCGAGCCCGAGGGCTACGAAGATCCGGTGGCGTTCGGTCTCGAATTGGGTCCTGTCGATCGTGTTGTTCTCGAGCCGGGCGTTCAGATCGGCGAACTCTTCCATCAGCGAAGTCCGCTCCGCCTCGGAGAGTTCCTCATCGGTGGTGAGGTTCGCTCGCCGTTCGCGCTTGTCTTCCTTGCGTTGCTCGCGCCGCAGTTCACGAGCCCGTTTGGCCGCGGCCTGGGGTCCACGTTTGGCCATTACTTACCTGGAGCGGTCGCGGGCCTCGTTCACGGTCAGTTGACGGCCGTTGACCTCTTTGCCGCTCAACGCCTCGATGGCGTTTCGGGCATCGGCGGCGACACTCATCTCGACGAATCCGAAACCGCGGGAACGTCCGGTCTCCCGATCGGTGACGACCTGGGCGCGGGTTACCTCGCCGTACGGACTGAAAAGCTTCTCGAGCTGGTTGGAGTCGGTATCGAAGGTGAGATTCCCGACGTAAAGATTGGTGGACATGGACTGCTCCTCTCGAGCTGTTGACCGTCGAAACTATGGCTCACGGAGACGACTGCCGGCGGTTGCCGGAGGCGTACTCTGCTGGAGCTCCACCCGACGGACGAGAAGCAAAGCCTTTGGTCGACAC
>CAYNSP010000223.1:0-1702 GCA_964400035.1 uncultured Acidimicrobiaceae bacterium
GCGTGTGCACAGACCCGCTGCACAGCCCGCTCTGTGCACACGCAAGAGATGTAAAAGCCCCGACAGCCTGCGACAATGGTCGCAGATGATCTATCTCGACCACGCCGCCACAACGCCGATGCGTCCCGGTGTCCGGGACGCCATGGAGCCGTTCCTCACCGGCGAATTCGGCAACCCGTCAGGGGTGCACGAGGTGTCGAGACGCGCCAAGAACGCCCTGGAGGATGCACGGGAGAAAGTCGCTTATCTGATAGGCGCATCTCCAATGGAAGTGGTCTTCACCTCTGGAGGAACCGAGTCAGACAACCTGGCGCTCAAGGGACCCACCCTGCGCGGTGGTCCGAGAACCGGGGTGGTGACGGTTGCGACCGAGCACGACGCGGTCCTCGAGACCGCCGCCTATCTGAATCGTGTTGGTGTTTCTGTCGCAGTGGTGGGCGTCGATCGAAACGGCCTTCCCGGTGAGATCCGGACGGATGAGCGGACCGCTTTGGTGTCGGTGATGTGGGCGAACAGCGAGACCGGCGTGCTCGCCGATGTTCCAACCCTCGCCGGGCAGATCAAGTCAGAGAATCCCGCGGTCCTGTTTCACACCGACGCAATCCAGGCCTTCAACACAGAGCCGGTGACCGTCGAGAACGTCGATCTGATGTCGCTTTCCGCCCACAAGATCGGCGGACCCAAGGGCATCGGGGTTCTTTATGTTCGTGAGGGCATAGCACTCGAGCCGGTCATCCACGGGGGTGGGCACGAGCTGGGGAGACGGTCGGGCACTCAGAATGTCGCCGGTGCGGTCGGGATGGCCGAGGCGATGGAACTGGCGGTGGCCGATCGCGACCGGATGAGGAATTCGGGTCTGCGCGACGACCTGGAAAAGAGGTTGACCTCCGCTCTGGATGATGTTGTAGTCAATGGTGGCGATGCACCGAGGACCGGCCAGCACCTCAACATCCGCTTCGAGGGCGTCCGGAATCAGGAGCTTCTAATCAGACTCGACCGTGCCGGTGTTGCCGCCTCCGCTGGATCAGCCTGTCAGTCGGGGGCGGCGAAGGTATCCCACGTACTGGTAGCGATGGGGCTCACTCCAGATGAGGCCAGGCAGTCGGTGAGGCTCAGTCTGGGGTGGAACACCACCGCCGATGACGTGATCACCTCCGCGGACACGATCGTCGAACTGGTCGAAGAACTCCGATGAGGGTGCTTGTCGCCATGTCGGGTGGGGTCGACTCCTCGGTCGCCGCTGCATTGATGAAGGAGGCGGGCTACGAGGTTGTCGGCACGACTCTCAAGCTGTGGTCCGGCCCCAACGGTGAGGCTCCGACGTCGGGGTGCTGCACCCTTTCCGACGCAGAAGATGCCCGGAGAGTGGCGGCCCGTCTCGACATTCCGTACTACGTGCTGGATTACACCGAGGAGTTCAAGGGAGGCGTGGTCGACCGTTTCGTCCAGGACTACGCCACCGGTCGGACCCCCAACCCTTGCATCGAATGCAACCGGACCGTGAAGTTCGACCGTCTTCTCAACAGTCTGGAGGCCTTCGATTGCGACCTCCTGGTGACCGGGCACCACGCCCGAACCCGGGAGGTCGGAGGGTCATGGGAGCTGCTGCGGGGTGAGGATCGCGCCAAGGACCAGTCGTATGTTCTTTCGATGCTCACCCAGGACGAGCTGTCCCGGACCCGCTTCCCGGTCGGGGAGATGA
>CAYNSP010000224.1:0-1656 GCA_964400035.1 uncultured Acidimicrobiaceae bacterium
GATGGATCGCACGCCGGTTCCGGGGAAAGTTCAAGGTGACCAAGCGGGACCTTGCAAAGGCAAAGCAGCTCAGGGATGCGCTCGCCCTTGCGTTCGTCGATCATGTGAACCGCAGGAAGATCCAGCCCGAGGCCGCCGCAGTGGTTAACGGCTTTGCTTCAGGGGGCGCCGTGGTTCCCCAACTTGGCGGATCCCGGAAACCTGGACTCGATCAGGTCCTTGCAGCAGTCGCCCAGGATGGGGTATCGACTCTTACCGACAACGGCTCACGGGTCCGTAGGTGTCGGGGATGCATCGCCGTCTATCTGGACCGCACCCCCCAGAAGACCCGCCGGTGGTGCGCCTGGGATCGTTGCGCTCTGAACTGACCGGCCGCTCTCGGAGCGGCGGGTGAGCGGGTTCAGATTCTCCATTGGAGGACATTCCGTCAGAGTCACTTGTGCGCTCACCCGTTGCCGCTCCGGCCCGGTCGAGTGGAGGAAGAAACGCCTCTTGACTCGTATGCCGGCTCCGGATGTGCCATCATACATACCAACGGTATGTATGTGTCAAGTGGTGGTATCACAGCTTGCGGAGCATGGAGGAGAAGGGATGGAGCCGTTTCAGATAAGAGTGAGCGACGATGTGCTCGACGACTTGAGGTCGCGCCTCCAGCGGAGCCGGTTCACGTCGGGACTGGAGGGGGAGGCCTGGTCTCTCGGTACTGACCCTCAGTACCTGAAGACCCTCGTCGGATACTGGCTGGAGGGTTTCGACTGGCGGTCGGTGGAAGCAGCTCTGAATCGGATCCCACAGTTCACGGCCACGATTCACGGTTCTAGGGTGCACTTCGCACGTCTCGGTGGAACCGGGACCGGAGACAGCATTCCGATCATTCTCAGTCACGGGTGGCCTTACTCGTTCGTGGAGATGCTCGACCTGGCTCGGTGTCTCTCTGACCCTTTGGCCAACGGTGGTGATCAGCAGGACTTGTTCGAGGTGATCATCCCGTCCTTACCCGGATATGGATTCTCCGACCCGCTCACCGGACCCTTTCTGAGCTCGTCGGTGGCGGCGATCTGGCACGAGCTGATGACAGGTGTTCTCGGCTACCGACGCTATGCCACCTATGGCGAGGATGTCGGGGCCCCGATCAGCGATCGACTCGGCGCCTTATTCCCGGACCACGTGATCGGACTGTACGCCAGCCATCTTCCGATGTCCTCCAAACACCTCCCTGACGATCTCGACGCGCGAGAGTCCGCCTTCGCCGAATGGCTTCGCAACAAGTGGAACGGTGAGACCGGGTACGCGGTCATGCAGGCGACCAAACCGAACACGCTGGCAGTCGGACTAGGGGACTCACCTGTCGGGCTGCTCGCCTGGATCGTGGAGAAGCTGCGAACCTGGAGTGGCAGCGCTGAATTCGAACGTTTCTGGACGGCAGACGAGATCCTGACGCTGGTGACTCTCTACTGGGTCACCGGAACGATCGGGTCGTCGTTCCGCCCCTATGTGGACAGTCGCCTGGAGCCACCTCCCGGCGTCGTTGAAGTGCCGGTTGGGGTATCGGTGCAACTGGGAGAGCGCGGGTTTCCCCGGTCCTTCGCTGAACGCACCTATCGAGACATCCGGTTCTGGAATGACCTCACCGAAGGAGCCCATTTCACGGCCAAA
>CAYNSP010000225.1:0-1625 GCA_964400035.1 uncultured Acidimicrobiaceae bacterium
TGAGTAGACCGGAATCACCTCGGAGACGATCCCCATCGCAGGCAGGATCAGGATTTAGACCGCAGGATGTCCGAAGAACCAGAACAGGTGCTGCCAGAGAATCGGATCCCCACCTGCCGACGAGGCGAAGAAGACCGAGCCGAACTGACGGTCGAAGGTGACCATGAACAGTGCGACCGCGATGATCGGCAGGGAGAAGAGAAGCAGGAAGGCGACAACCGTGGTCATCCAGGCGAACACCGGCATCCGCAGCAAACGCATGCCCTTGGATCGCATGTTGAACACGGTGACGATGAAGTTCACCGCCGATACCAGCGAGGCGAGACCCAGAATCTGCAGACCAAGCGCCCAGTAGTCCATCGCCGTTCCCGGCGAGTAGAGCGGACCGGCGTTGGGTTGATATCCGAACCACCCGGCGTCGGGAGAACCGGCAATCCAGTTGAAGCTCCCCGGACCTCCGGCCGGGCCGATGTTGCCGGGGACCCCATCGGGACCGATCGGGGCGAGGGAGGTGCCGAAGAAGAAGGTGCTGTAGAGGAAGATCCCACCAAAGAAGAAGATCCACCAGGACAGGGCATTCAGTCTCGGGAAGGCAACGTCACGCGCCCCGATCATCAGGGGGAGCAGGTAGTTCATGAATGCCGCCGACGCCGGCATGACGAAGAGGAAGATCATCGTCGTCCCATGCATGGTGAACAGGGCGTTGTAAGCGCCGGCAGTGAGGAATTCGTTGTTGGCCTGTGCCAGCTGAATCCGGAGGAGGAGAGCCTCGAGGCCACCGATCACGAAGAAGAAGAAGGCGGCGTAGCCGTACATGATGCCGATCCGCTTGTGGTCGACCGTGGTGATCCACGACCACAGCCCGGTGTTGGAGCGCGGCCGCCGGTAGATGGTGGTCGTCGGTCGTTCGGCGGTGGCGGTCATCGGGCACTCTCCAGGAAGGCGACCAGGTTCTCGATCTCGGCAGCCGTCAGACCCAGATTGGGCATGAAGCTTCCCGGCTTGACCGACGGCGGGTCAGCAAGCCACCGACGCAACGCATCGGAGTGGGTCTCACCGGATTCGGGGAGGATCGCACCGGCGAACTGGCCACGCGATGCGAAATGGGTCAGGTCAGGTCCGTTGAAGTTCTGCCGGGGGATGCTGACAGTGAGGTCCGGGTCATCCACCGTTATGGAATGACACTGGACACATCGTGTCCGATAGATCTCAAAGCCTTCCCGCTCCGGTGTCCCTTCGGCCGGGAGGGCGAAAGGTTCCTGTTGTGCCGCCGCCCAGGCGTCGAAGTCGGCCCGTGACACGACATTGACCTTGGTCCGCATCAGCGAATGAGACAACCCGCAGAACTCGGCGCAATGACCCTGGAACTCCCCGACTCTCTCCGCCTCGAAGCGGAGGAGGGTTGTCTGACCGGGGACCAGATACCGCTTGCCGTGGATGGCCGGGACCCAGAAGTTGTGAACCACGTCCTCTGAGGTCATCTCCAGACAGATCTCCTCGTCCACCGGCATCACCAGTTCGTTGGCGGTGTCGATGTCGTAATCGGGGTAGTGGAATTCGAACCACCACTGGTGCCCGATCACTTCAACCCGCATCGAGTCGTCCTCGCATCCGGTCAGATCGAA
>CAYNSP010000226.1:0-1598 GCA_964400035.1 uncultured Acidimicrobiaceae bacterium
TCTGTGAAACCTGCGGACGGAACTTCGACGTCCGCCAGGAGATCCTCGATCGGTACCCGGGTTGGGTCCCCCGTCAGTGTCTTGACTGCCGCAACGGCGACCCGCCCCCGTCAGCCGGTTCCCAACCTCGAACGAATGCCACTCGACGTGGCGCCAGTGCCAGCAAGAACCGTGATCTGACCGTCGACGAGGTCCTGGAGCGGTATACGGACGGTCCGGACACGGGCGTGTTCACCGACGGAGCCTCAGCGGGTAACCCCGGCCCCGGGTGGTGGGGTGCGGTCATGGTCATCGACGGTGAGGTGGTGGCCGAGGCCAGAGGCTCGGAAGATCACACCACCAACAACCGGATGGAGTTGATGGCTCTGATCGCCGGGTTGAAGATGGTGGCCCCCGATCAGGAGATCCCGGTCTACACCGATTCCAAACTGGTGGTCGACACCATCACCAAATGGGCCGCCGGTTGGGAGGCCAGAGGGTGGACCCGGAAGACCGGGCCGATCAAGAACCTCGAACTGGTCCAGGAGGCCTATCGGTTGGCCAGAGAGCGCCCCGGGGCAAAGATCACCTGGATCGCGGCGCACAGCGGATACCGGTGGAACGAGTACGCCGACGCCCTGGCCACCGCATACCGTCGCGATCGACTGTGATGACTCCCGAACAGGTGCGGGTCTGGGCCGGGTCGGCTGGCGACTCTCCGCTCTATCGGCATCTCGCCCTCCACGTCGCAGACACCCCGGAACTGATGCGGGTGCTGGCGGGAATCGAGAACCGACCGGAAACCAACATGCTGTTTGGTGCGGTGCACTTCCTGCTTTACAAGGACCCTGAGGCTCCCCTCGCCCGCTTCTACCCGTCGTTCAGCGCCGATCCCTTCCCGGTTGAAAAGGTTGGCGAGCCGTTCACCAGCTTTGTCCTGGAACATGAAGACGAGATCGTCGAGATCGGGGCGACCAGGTACACCCAGACCAACGAATGTCGCCGATGCACATCCCTCCTCCCCGGGATCTGGGAGGCGTCCTTCGACCGGTTCCACCTGATCGACCTGGGCACCAGTGCCGGTCTCAACCTGGCCATTGACCGGTACCACTACCGATGGAACGACCTCGAGTGGGGACCCCCGTCCCTGCTGGAGTTGACCGCCCGGTCAACGGGTCGGATGCCCCGACCCCGTGCCATCGAGGTGGTGAGCAGGATCGGGTTGGATCTCAATCCGATCGACCCTGCCGACCGGGAGGAGAGGTTGTGGCTCCAGGCGTTGGTTTGGCCCGAGCGCCACGATCGTCTGGAACGTCTCAAAGCCGCCCTGGAAGTCGTCTCAGGGATGCCCATCGAATTCGTTGCCGGGAATGCCCTGGAGACGCTCCCCGAAGTCTTCGATCGTCTGCCGGTTGGAGAACCGGTGGTCGTGATGAATTCCATGGTCCTGATCCAGTGGGATCAGGAGACCCGTGATCGTCTCGAACAGATCGTGGCTGACGAACGCCTTCGCCGCCCAGTCCACCGCGTCTCATTGGAGTGGTTCGTCGGTCAACGCCCTGAGGCGTCAGAGCTGACGGTGGACGACGGAACCGGTTGGCGTCATCTGGCGTGGGCGC
>CAYNSP010000227.1:0-1598 GCA_964400035.1 uncultured Acidimicrobiaceae bacterium
CCTCCCCGCTGTTCGGTGTCGAACTCCCGGTCGTGGCCCATGATCTGGCCGACCCGGAGAAGGGGACCGGTATCGCCATGATCTGCACCTTCGGTGACACCACCGACGTCACCTGGTGGCGGGAACTCAACCTTCCGACCCGGGCGGTCATCCAGAGGGACGGCCGGTTCCAGCAGGCGACTCCCGACTGGTTGGATGACCCAGGGGTTCAGTTCTACCGGGAACTAGCGGGTTTGTACCCGAACCAGGCGCAACGTCGGATGGTCGAGATGCTCAAGGCGTCGGGAGACTTCGATGGCGAACCCCGACCGATCACCCACCCGGTCAAGTTCTACGAGCAGGGTGATCGGCCCCTAGAGATCGTCACCAGTCGCCAATGGTTCATCCGCAACGGCGGTCGGAATGATGACCTCCGCAAGGACCTGCTGAAACGGGGAGAGCAACTCCGCTGGGTGCCGGAATTCATGGGGGTCCGTTACCGGCACTGGGTCGAAGGTCTTACCGGCGACTGGTTGATCTCCCGACAGCGGTTCTTCGGGGTTCCGATTCCACTCTGGTATCCGGTCCTCGAGGACGGTTCCCCGGACTATGACCATCCGATAGTCCCCAAACCCGAGCAGCTTCCCATCGACCCGAGTTCTCATGTTCCACCCGGGTTCGACGAGTCGCAGAGGGGCAAACCGGGTGGTTTTGTCGGAGACCCCGACATCATGGACACCTGGGCGACATCGTCGCTTACCCCCCAGATTGCCGGTCACTGGGTCGACGACCCCGACCTCTGGTCACGGGTCTTCCCGATGGACATGCGGCCCCAGGGTCCTGAGATCATCCGTACCTGGCTGTTCTCGACGACCGTCAGGTCGCACTACGAGCACGATGTCCTCCCGTGGCACACCGCCACCATCAATGGATGGATCCTCGACCCGGATCGCAAGAAGATGTCCAAGTCGAAGGGTAACGTCATCACCCCCGAGGATCTGATGACGGAGCACTCACCGGAGGCGATCAGATATTGGGCCTGCAACGGACGGCCGGGCACCGACACCGCGGTCGACGAGGGCGTGATGAGGATCGGGCGCCGTCTCGCCATCAAGATCCTCAACGCATCCAGATTCGCGCTGAGCTTCACCGAGGAGGATCTCGATGGCTCCCACATCTCCAACGCTCTGGACGCCTCCATGCTGGCAGTGCTATCCGGTGTGGTCTCTGAGGCGACGGCGGCGTTCGAGGACTACGACTACACGTCAGCCCTGGTCGCCGCCGAGAGTGCGTTCTGGGAATGGACCGACGACTACGTGGAACTGGTGAAGACCAGGGCATACGGGGAAGGGCCGGAGGCCGCCTCGGCCCATGCCGCTCTCCAACTCGCCCTCAGCATCTATCTGAGGTTGTTTGCCCCGTTCCTCCCGTTCGTGACCGAGGAGGTCTGGTCGTGGTGGAAACAAGGGTCCATCCATCGCGCCTCCTGGCCGCGGATCGAAGAGATCGGTGACCTGGCAGGGCAGCCCGAGGTCCTGGGAGCGGTGGGCGAAGTTCTCTCTGCAGTCCGCAAGGCCAAGTCGGATGCGAGGGCATCGATGAAGACGGAGGTCATCGAG
>CAYNSP010000228.1:0-1589 GCA_964400035.1 uncultured Acidimicrobiaceae bacterium
TCGGTGAGGGCCCTGGCCAAGCTCCAGCAGGTTCTCCCGCCCCGGGTTCGGGATCGGGTGAGTTCGGTGCAAGAAACGGTGACTCCGGTGGTCAGGTCATGGGTGACCGTCGACGCCTCGATCCTTTCCTGTGTGGCCCAGGCCTGCCGGGATCATGAGCGGATCCGATTCGAGTACCAGGACCGGGACGGAAACCGATCCGATCGCAACGTCGAACCACACCAGTTGGTGATGCTCGACCAGCGCTGGTACCTGGTCGGGTTCGACCGGGAACGCAACGATTGGCGGACCTTCCGTATCGATCGGATGGACGAACCGTTCCTCACCAAGCGGACCTTCGAACCCCGGGAGATCCCCGGCGGCGACGCCAGTATGTATGTCCTCGAAGCCAGGGCGGCAATGCCCTCCAGATTCCACGTCGAACTCGTGATCCACGCTCCCGCCGATCAGATCACCCCGAAGATCTCGAAGGGTTCGGGGTCGGTCGAGCCGATCGGTCCCGACCGCTGTCTCCTCACCCTCCGGGCCGATTCAATCCAATCCATCGCTTTCACCTTGTTCTGGCTGGATGTCGACTACGAGCTTTCCCGACCGTCGAGGCCACCCGCCCGTCCCGACGAGCAACCGGCTGACGCCGAACTGATGACCTATATGGAGCGTCTGGGTGGTCGCATCGCCCGTCTTATCCCCGCCTAGCCACAGGGTCAGCCACTAGCCTCGCTTCAACCGAGCAGAAGGGGAATCATGAGCGACGACTGGGGACAGCCAGCATCTGACTTTCCGGCTGAGGCCCGAGAGATACCTCAGTCCCTCGATCGGGCAGTGAAGCTCATGTATCTGGGGGCGGTCCTCACCGGCATAGGAACCGTCATCGGTCTCATCGATCAGGACCAGATCAGGGAACAGGTTCGTGAAAGCCTGGCCGCCGGAGGTCTGGAGATCACCGAAGAGGCACTGAGAACCGGCATGGTCATCGCGATGGCGACGGCGGGGGTCATCGCAGCGATCGTCGTCGGTCTGTGGTTCCTGATGGCTGCGATGAACCGGAAGGGCAAGCCCTGGGCCCGTACGACGGCCACCATTCTCGGGGCGGTGGCAATCCTCTCAAGTCTTGGCGGTCTGACTGCCGCTGGAGCCCTGGGGGTCACCGCAGGGTCGGGTGACACGATCTGGACCGTGATCAACATCGCGGTCGCCGCGATCATCATCTACTTCCTCTGGCGGCCGGAGAACAACCCCTACTACGCCAGCCAGCAGCGCAGACAGATCAGCTGAGTCGATCGCGGAGCCGCCCGAGCCGCTGCTCCCACGTCTCCCCGACACGATCGATCCACTCCCTGACGTCAGTCAGGGGGTCGGGCACCGCCTTGAATCGGGTCTCCCGCCCGACCGGCTCCCGTTCCACCAACCCGGCGCCCTCCAATACCTGGAGGTGCTTGACCACGGCCTGACGACTTATCGGGAGGTCCCGGGCGAGGAGGGTCGCGGTCGCCGGACCTTCCGAGACCAACCGGTCGAACATCTGACGCCGGGTCGGATCGGAGAGCGCCGAGAACACTGCCTCCGGCCGGGTCATGCAGCCAACAGGA
>CAYNSP010000229.1:0-1587 GCA_964400035.1 uncultured Acidimicrobiaceae bacterium
TCTGCTCCTCCATAAGGTCCGCCGCACGGAGCATCAGGTCCCGACGTCGTTCCCAGCCCCATCCCTCCCAGGTCGGGAAGAACCGCCTGGCAGCGGCAACAGCGTCGTCGACGTCCCCTGTCGTGGCCTGGGCGTAGCGCCCAACGAGTATCTCGGAGTCGATCGGCGATCGCTCCTCGTAGTACTCGCGATCAGTCCGATGCTCTCCGTTGACGATGACCCCGTGGTCTCGACCGAGGCGGGGTTTTACATCTTCCAGCGCCTTCTCGAAGGCGGTGTTCAACTCTTCGTTGTCCGCCCGCATCGTGGCGTACGTGATCTGAACGGCCATACCGAGACCTTACCCGTTCAGTCCGGTACGGGACAGAGTCCGCAGCGGTCGATGAGCGGTCATCAGAGTGGGCCGATCGACTCATTGTCAGGTATAGGTCGCAAGACCAGTCCGCTTTTCAGTCCGAAATGCCGATAGGTACGGCATGGCTGCACCGCACGCTTCCCCACAGGCGCGACGCGTCGACTTTTCGACGGTCCATCGCCGGGTGGTGCGTGTCGGCGCCGCTACAGCATGGCTGGTCGCCACTCTGTTTCTTGTGGGGGGAACACTGAGTGGCGACCACCACCTGTACTACGAGGCAATCGGACCTGCGCTGGCTGCTGGTCTCATGACCGCCCAGATCCTCCTCAAAGCCGAGAACGGAGGAATCGCCCTGTTCGGAAGCGCGGTGGCCATCATCGCGATGTACACCGTGATCGGATCGCCGGGCGCGGTGATCCCGGTCGCCATAGCGCTTGTTGTGATCTGCGGGATCGGAACACTTCTCCTTCAGTCCAACCACCTCAGTGTGATCGGGGTCCTCGCGGTCGTGCTCTTCGCCACCCCTCATCTTTGGGACTTCGACATCGATCGGGCTCTGCAGTTGGGGTTGATCATGGCGCTCTCGTTCCTGGCCACCGCTGCGGTATTCGTCACCATCCGGGGTGCCGCCACAACGGTGGACGCCCGTATGGAGGCCCTCTTCGAAAACTCGCCGACCGCGGTGCTGGAGGAGGACTGGTCGGAGGCTCTCGACTACATACGGTCCGAATACTCGGGGCGTGCCGATCGGGTCCTGCCCTTCCTCCTCGCCTACCCGGAAGTGGTGAAGCGGGCGGTTTCCAAGGCAAAAGTCCTTAGGGCCAACCAGGCCGCTCTCGACCTTCTCGAAGCCCGGAGTCCCATTGAGCTGCTCGGTCCCCGCGACGGGAACAAGCTGACCGATGCCAGTCTCGAGGCGTTTGCCGTTGCCCTCTCAGCCATCTACGAGGGGAGGTCATCTTTCAGCCATGACCTCGCCGCCCTGACGCTGAGGGGACGGCGGATCTGGCTCCAGGTGAAAGGTGTCGACACCTCCACCCGGGAGCCCTTCACCTCGGTGCTGGTCGGTCTGGCCGATGTAACCCACATCAAGGCACGCCAGGATGCAATGGCCGAATTGGTCAGGGCCAAGGATGAGTTCATCGCCCGTGTCAGCCACGAGATCAGGACACCGCTAACCGCGGTCCTCGGTCTCACCAGCGAGATCACGTCGGGGGAGGGTCTCTCCGAAA
>CAYNSP010000230.1:0-1551 GCA_964400035.1 uncultured Acidimicrobiaceae bacterium
GTCACCCACCCCGGCTACCCTGCCCTTATGAATCGTCCCCCCGACCTCGGCCAGTTGATGAGACAGGCCCAGCAGATGCAGCAGGAAATGCTCAAGGCCCAGGCCGAACTGGCCCAGCGTCGTTTCGAAGGATCCGCCGGTGGTGGCATGGTGACCGCAACCGTGACCGGTGGCATGGAACTGGTCGACGTGCACATCTCTCCTGAGGTGGTCGACCCCTCCGACGTCGAGATGCTCGAGGACCTGGTGACCGCAGCGATCCGACAGGCATTGGAAGCAGCGTCGGCAGCGGCCAACGAGAGCATCGGCGAGATCGGTGGTGGCCTCGGAGGGATACTCGGCTGATGTTCGAAGGCCCGGTCCAACGTGTCATCGACGAACTGAGTCGGCTTCCCGGAATTGGTGGCAAGTCGGCCCAGCGACTCGCATTTCATCTGCTCAGCGTCGAGGAGGCCGACGCCCGTCGGCTGGCCACCGCGATCACCGACATGCGTGAGCAGGTGACGATGTGCGAGAACTGTTTCAACGTGGCGTCGGGCGAACTGTGCAACATCTGTCGTGACACCCGTCGCGACGACCGGATCATCTGCGTGGTCGAGCGTCCCCAGGACATCATCGTGGTGGAACGAACCCAGGAATTCCGTGGTCGGTACCACGTGCTCGGCGGGTCGTTGTCACCGATCAACGGAATCGGTCCCGGTCAGCTCCGTTTCGACGAGTTGAAGGCCCGGCTCGGACCGCAGGGAGTCGAAGAACTGATCGTCGCCACCAACCCGACCATCGAGGGTGACGCCACCGCCATGTACATCGCCCGCGAGTTCAAACCTCTCGGGGTACGGGTCACCCGTCTCGCCTCCGGGCTCCCCGTCGGCGGCGACCTCGACTACGCCGACGAACTGACTCTCGGACGGGCCCTGGTCGGACGCTCAGAGCTCTAAACCCAAACCCAGGGTTCTACAGCCCGGTAGGCGGGATCTCCAGCCCGCGGAACTGGTCAGACACGCCGGTAGGTGACAAAAGAGAAGCCCTCGCGGTCGTCACGTGAGACCTCGGTCCAGGCGGTCCAATCGACCTCCGGGAAGTAGGTGTCACCTTCGACGTCTTGGTGGACCTCGGTGAGTTCGAGAATGTCAGCCTGGGGTAGGGCCATCCGGAAGATCCCGGTGCCACCGATCACGAACACCGGGTCGCCTTCCGCCGCCGCCAGTGCGTCGTCGAGGGAGCCGACAATCGTGACCTCCGGCGGGGCGACCCGGTCGGTCTGACGGGTGATCACGATGTTCTTCCGTTTCGGTAGTGGCCGTCCGATCGACTCGAAGGTCTTTCGTCCCATGATGATGCTGTGACCGAGGGTGAGTTCCCGGAACCGGGCCAGGTCGTCCGGAAGATCCCAGGGCAAGGTTCCGTCTCGCCCGATGACACCGTTGCGGGCGACCGCGGCGATGATGACGACGGTCATTCAGACGGCGATTGGAGCCTTGATTGCCGGGTGAGGGTCGTAGCCGAGGATCTCGATGTCTTCGAGTTCGAACTCCTCGATGTTCTTCCTCT
>CAYNSP010000231.1:0-1546 GCA_964400035.1 uncultured Acidimicrobiaceae bacterium
CTTCGTCGCCCCCGGCCAGCACGACGACTACTTCATGTTCTCCTCCGGCGGCCACTCCGGGCAGATGCACGTGGTCGGGGTCCCCTCGATGAGACTCCTCAAGACCATCCCCGTGTTCGCTCCCGACTCCTGGTCGGGTTACGGATTCGGGGCCGACTGGTCGATGGAGATCCTCGCCGAAGGCGCCCCCGAAGACGCCCCCCTCAACTGGGGTGACACCCACCACCCGGCGCTCTCCGAAACCGGCGGCGACTACGACGGTCGGTTCCTCTACATCAACGACCGGGCCAACGGACGTCTCGCCATGGTCGACCTGAGGGACTTCAAGACCAAGCAGATCATGAATCTGCCCAACATCCAGTCCTCACACGGCGGCGTGTTCGCCACCCCCAACACCGACTACGTCCACATCTCCTCGAAGACCCCGACCACCGTCTTCGCCGACGCCGGATTCCACGAGTCCCTCGACAACTACGCCCGGGACTTCCGTGGCGTGTCCATGTTCGTCGCCATCGACCCGACCACAGGGCGGGGAATCATCGACGAGAGCTTCCAGATCGAACTGCCCCCCTACAACCAGGACCTCGCCGACGCCGGCAAGCTGGCCTCCGACGGGTGGGCGTTCATCAACAGCTACAACACCGAGATGGCCACCGGTGGCAACCAGGAGGGAAAGCCCGCCCTGGAGACCGGATCGATCGCCAACGACTTCGACTACCTCCACATCATCAACTGGAAGAAGGCCGAACAGGTCGTGGCGGAAGGCAAGTATGAGGAGGTCAACGGTGTCCGGATGATCCGTCTCGACACCGCCATCGCCGAAGGGCTCCTCTACTTCGCCCCCGAACCCCGCAACCCCCACGGTGTCGACGTGTCACCGACGGGCGACTACATCACCGTCTCCGGCAAGCTCGACCCCAACGCCACCATCTACTCGATCGAGAAGATCGAAGCGGCTATCGCCGCCAACGACATCGAAGGGCACGACCCATTCGGTGTCCCGATCCTCCGTTTCGATGCGGTCAAAGAGGCCCAGGTCGAACTCGGTGTCGGCCCCCTCCACACCCAGTACGACAACAAGGGCAACGCCTACACCTCCCTGTTCGTCGAGTCCCGGATCGCCCGCTGGACCCTCGGACCCAAGGCCGGTGTCAGCGAGGCCAACGCCTTCAAGCTGGTCGACAAGGTCGACATCCACTACAACATCGGCCACCTGGTCACCGCCCACGGCGACACCGTCAACCCCCACGGGAAGTACATGGTCGCCCTCAACAAATGGTCGGTGGACCGTTACCCCGAAGTTGGCACCCTCCATCCGCAGAACTTCCAGCTGATCGATATTGACAGCCCCACCCTGCGGCTCCTCAAGGACATGCCGATCGGGTTCGGTGAACCCCACTACGTCCAGATGATCGCCGCCGACAGGCTCAACCCGTGGACGGTCTACCCGGTGGGGACCGACCCGCTCACCATGCAGGTCACCGACCGTGCCACCGCTCCCGGAGAGGAACGTGTCGTCCGTGAGGCCGACGGCGTCCACGTCTAC
>CAYNSP010000232.1:0-1542 GCA_964400035.1 uncultured Acidimicrobiaceae bacterium
CCCGGTCGACGAGACCGACGCCACCCACTCGATCACGATCCGTTGAGGGTTACCGCCAAACCGACAGGATCACCGAGACGATGCTGAATGCGATGATCGAGTTCACACCGTTGATCAGCCAGTAGTCGTTCCCCTTGCTTTCGTAGACCTGGGTGACCAGAGCAGAGGCCGCACCGAAACCGAGACCGAGCGCCACCCCGAGGGCAATACCGTCGGCCACACTGTCGGCGCCGATCCCGACCACGATCAGAGCGATCACGACGGCCGTGACCACGTAACAGATGAACGAGGTCACCAGCGCCACGGCGAAGGATCCGCCTCGCTCAGGGTCAACCCGGGCCGACTTCATCCATGCCTTGCTCATCGCGGGCACCGAATACCAGATGGCACTGAATGCGAACCATGCGATCGCGGACACGATGACGGCGAGCCAGTTCAGCTCAGAGAACAAGTCAGTGATCATTATTCCTCCTTATAGGTCGCTGAGGCGATGTGTCGCTGACGACGTCATAGGGTCTCAGGTCAGCTGACGGGGATCCAAACTAGCTTCAGGTCGGCGATCCTGACGTTGGATTTGGCTGCGGCGATATCGAACTCCTCGACTGCGTCGGCCCGGTCGTGGGATCGGGTAGCGATCTCCTCGATGGCTTCGGCCAATTCGTCCTCGAGCTGTTCGAGTTCCTGCTCTTTGGTGGAGATCTTCGCTGCCTCTGCCTCTGCTCTGGCCCCGGCCTTGCGGGTCTGGGTCCTCCGACTGGCCGCCTGGCCCAGCGGATTCGATCTCTTCCTCCCACCGAAGAGCGCCCCGAGAAGTTCCCCTGCGCCAGCGATCAGTTCCTGCTGACGTCGGGCGGACTCCTCCATCTCCGCGGTCCTCAGCCGTGTCTCAATGTCCCTGAGCTGGCCCCTGACCCGTTCGATACGGGTATCGAAACGGTCCTTCAGTTTGGCCACCTCTGCATCAGCCAGATCCTCAGCGACCTCTGCACATCGGCGACGGAAGTCGGCCTCGGTCTCGCCGACCCGGGAGTAGAGCTTCAACTCCTGGTTTCGGAAGACCTGTAGAGGCTGATTGGCCACCAGATGGTCGGTGAGGTCGCGATTGAGAGTGGTCCAGAACGTCTTCGAGGACAGGTCTACTGCAGGCAGACGGAAGGTGGCACCGGCCGCAGGTTCCGTCCGGAAATCCCGGTCATCGTGGTCTACAGCCAGGATCTCGTGGGTGTCGAGGAGTCCGTCGAGGGGAAACAGGATTGCCTCGAAGTCCTCTCTGTGATTGATCCCCGCCGGGGCGTTCGAATAGGTGATGCTCGCAGTTGCCGCAACCGCGGCTTCGTAGACCGTCCCGGTGGCGAGGGCACCTACCTGGCCGGCCCATGGGGCCGCGGGGTCTAGGTAGGTCACCTTCGTCCCCGGTGCGACCTTTGGGGCGACCGGTACGGTGTCATCGCTGGCCACGGCTGTCGCCGGAGCCGATACCTCCTGTGGGGGAGGAGTCCCGGGTGTGGAGACAGTGGCAGGGGCCGCTGACTTCTTCCCTGC
>CAYNSP010000233.1:0-1510 GCA_964400035.1 uncultured Acidimicrobiaceae bacterium
GATATTGGGACTGCGTGGTGTTGATCACCGTCTTGAACCCGTCGCCGTATCCCGCGGCCTCCAGGAGTGCGCGGGCATCGGCCGGGTCGTAGGCGAAGTTCTGTTTGGCCAGCTCGCTGATCTCGGGATCGCCATCCTGGAAGCCATTGGTGTGGCCACCGGCGGTTCCAACGTGCAGTTCGCAGTCGATCCGCAAACAGGGCGAAGACTGGTAATCGAGATGAACCCGAGGGTGTCCCGATCGTCGGCTCTCGGCTCCAAGGCCACCGGGTTCCCTATCGCCAAGATCGCCGCTCTGCTGGCAGTCGGTTACACCCTCGATGAGATCGCCAACGACATCACCGATGGGGCGACGCCGGCCTGCTTCGAGCCGGCTCTCGATTACGTGGTGGTGAAGGTGCCCCGATTCGATTTCGCCAAGTTCCCGATGGCACCGAACGTGCTTGGAACCACCATGCGGAGTGTTGGTGAGGCAATGTCGATCGGGCGGACCTTCCCGGAAGCGTTGCAGAAGGCGCTCCGGAGTCTCGAGAACGGGCGGGCCGGCTTGAACGCCGATCCGGCGGAGGTACCGCTCACCCGGGTCGCCGAGTCGACGCTCGAGGAGTTGGTTGCGGTGCCCCGCCCGGAGAGGGTCTTCGCGATGGCCGAGGCTCTACGCCGGGGTTGGACGGTGGAACGGGTGGCAGCGCTGTCGATGGTCGACCCGTGGTTCGTAGATCAGATGCAGGCGATCATCGAGGTGCGGCAACTGGTCGAGACCGATCGCAGTGGGGAGACGCTCCTGGAGGCCAAGCGGAACGGTTTCTCGGATCGCCAGATCGCACACCTCTGGGGAATCTCGGAGTCGGAGGTCCGCCAGCGACGTCTCGACGAGGACATCGTCCGCACTTTCAAGACGGTGGACACCTGTGCGGCTGAGTTCGAAGCGTCGACTCCATACATGTACGGGACCTTCGAAGAGGAGAGCGAAGTCCGGCCGGCGGACAAACCCCGGGTCATCGTCCTCGGTTCGGGGCCGAACCGGATCGGTCAGGGGATCGAGTTCGACTACTGCTGTGTCCATGCCTCCTATGCCCTCAAGGATGTCGGATATGAGACGGTGATGGTCAACTGCAACCCGGAAACCGTCTCGACCGACTACGACACCTCCGATCGTCTCTACTTCGAACCGTTGACGGTCGAGGACGTGCTGGCTGTGATCGACGCCGAGAAGCCGGAGGCGGTGGTCGTCCAACTTGGTGGCCAGACACCTTTGAATCTTGCCAGTCATCTGGAAAACGCGGGTGTGGTGATCGCCGGGACCACCCCGGCTTCCATCGCCCTCGCCGAAGACCGGGAGCAGTTCGCCGAGATTTGCCGGAACCTCGGGATCAAACAGCCGCCTGCCGGCGTCGCCCGATCTGCCGCCGAGGCGGAAGAGGTCGTCGACCAGATCGGCCTGCCGGTTGTGGTGCGACCCTCCTTCGTCCTCGGGGGAAGACGGATGCGGGTGGTCTACAGCCTCGAA
>CAYNSP010000234.1:0-1509 GCA_964400035.1 uncultured Acidimicrobiaceae bacterium
GGTGTCTGATCCTCGACCGGCCACGCAACCAACGTCATATCGAAGCGGCCAGGGCTGTGGGAGCGAGGATCTCGATCTTCCGGGATGGTGACGTCGCCGCCGCCATCGCCACGGCCCACGACGACGACGAGGCCGACGTGATGCTCGGCATCGGTGGGTCCCCGGAAGCTGTGATCGCCGCGGCCGCCCTCAAATGCGTCGGCGGGGAAATTCAGGGGAAACTCTGGGCACGCGACGATGCCGACGTCGCCCTCGCCGCCGAGCACGGACTCGACCTGACTCAAGTACTGACCACCGAGGACTTTGTCCCGTCCGACAACGTCTTCTTCGCCGCTACCGGTGTCACCGGAGGTGAATTCCTCGACCAGGTGATCTTCTCAGGGGATGAACAGGCCATCACCCACTCGGTGATCATGCGGTCGAAGACCGGTTCGATCCGGTACATGTACGCCTATCACAACCTGGCGCGGCTGCGGAAGATCGCCGCCCCCACTGTCGACTGATCCCCCTCTGGCGGGGGACCCTGGGGTTCCAGGCGCACGCCATCAGCTAACACCCGCCGGCCTATCTCTTGGTCTACGATCGGAGGGTGCAGCAATACCACGACCTCCTCAACCGGATCCTCGAAGAGGGAGTGGAGAAGTCAGACCGGACCGGGACCGGAACGCTCTCCGTCTTCGGTCACCAGATGCGATTCAACCTCGCCGACGGGTTCCCGGTAGTCACCACCAAGAAAGTCCACCTCCGTTCGGTCATTGCCGAACTCCTCTGGTTCCTCCGGGGCTCGACCAACGTGGTCTGGCTTCAGGACCGGGGGGTGACCATCTGGGACGAGTGGGCCGACCCCAGCGGTGACCTCGGACCGATCTACGGATACCAGTGGCGTTCCTGGCCGACCGCCGACGGTGAACAGATCGATCAGATCGCCAGGGTCATCGAATCGATCAAGAACAATCCCGACTCGCGCCGGCACATCGTCAGCGCATGGAACGTCGCCGACGTCGATGAGATGGCACTACCCCCCTGCCACACCCTGTTCCAGTTCTATGTGGCCGACGGTCGGCTGAGCTGCCAGCTGTATCAACGCTCGGCTGACGTGTTCCTCGGCGTCCCGTTCAACATCGCCTCCTACGCCCTGCTGACCCATATGGTCGCCCAGGTCACCGATCTCCAGCCCGGAGAATTCGTCCACACCTTCGGAGATGCCCACCTGTATCTGAACCATCTCGAGCAGGCCAGACTGCAGCTGCAACGGGATCCCCGACCCCTCCCCAGCCTGAAGTTGAACCCGGAGCGGAAGAACATCGAGGAGTTCGAACTCGAAGATGTCGAGATCGTTGGCTACGACCCGCACCCGGTGATCAAAGCGCCAATCGCCGTCTGAATGACCGTCGTCATCATCGCCGCGGTTGCCCGCAATGGTGTCATCGGGCGGGACGGAACTCTGCCGTGGGATCTTCCCGACGACCTGGCCCGGTTCCGGGAACTCACCCTCGGTCACAGCATCAT
>CAYNSP010000235.1:0-1505 GCA_964400035.1 uncultured Acidimicrobiaceae bacterium
CTCGGTGCGGACTTTCCCGGACTCATGGATGAACTTGTCGAGGCCCGGCCAGAACTGGCAACCATCCCGGTTCCCGGGGAACCAGGGTGGATCCATGCGGTGATCTCAGTGACATCGGAGGAGCCGTGTGGCCGCCCCTTCGACCTTTGGGAGGCCAACGGCAACCAGAGTGGCGAGCGGTATCTCTATTCGACCAACTGTCTCAAGCCGGTAGTAAGTGTGGTTCTCCGCGACCGGTTCGGTCTGTTCCATCGGATCGAACTGGGTGAGGCTGTGGTCAACGAGGGCGCCGCCCGGCTGAGTGCCGACTTCCGGGGTGGGGCCGATCACTCGCCCGCATATCCATTGGAGGTCGTCGGAATCGAGATACGTACCGGCATGCCCGGGGACCGATCGTGGGAGCAGGAGGCCGTGGTCGAACTGTCTTTCGAGGTGAGTGACTCAGAGAACGGGCCCACGCAACCGGTCAGCTTTCCCGACACTCTGGCCGGGGCCCACTACGCACCCGGAACCATCCAGTTCGGTACCTCGGTCACGCCATTCGCCACTGCCTCCGGCAACGACGGTGCCATCGTCGCCACCCTCGGCACCGGTGTGGCCAGAAGCCAGATCTCGGGCCTACCCATCCACTGGGGTATCCGACCTTCGGGAAGCGAAGGGGTTCCGGTGATGCCGATGGTGGTCACCACCGGACTCCTGGAGCGGACCGGCACCAACCCTGATGTCAGGCTCGAACTGAGCCGGTTCAACACACTCAGCGGGATCGGCGGGATCGTCGGGACCATCGAGCTGTTCCCCACCATCGATGTCGGGGTCCAGGAGGCGGTGCTGCTCGATCTCCCCACCCTCCACGCCGCCTCATACCGGCCGGGTGCCCCGATCGACCGACCCACCGAGTATTGGATGGGTGTTGATACAGCCTCGATCGACGATGTGGCGGCGGCTCTCGCCGAAACACCGTTCGGGTCGGCTCAGGTGCGCACCGTTTCCGACCAGGCTGCGGTCCTGGTCAGCGACCCGATGGCCCTGAGCGTCATCGCCGCCCTCTCGATGGGTTTTGTTGCCGCCCTGGTCTTCGCAATCATCGGGTTCACCGTCAACATCATCGTCCTGGCCAGGGAGCGTCAGACCGAGTTCACCTTGCTTCGGGCGCTCGGGCTGTCGATCAGACAGCTCCGCTCCTGGCTCGGGTTGGAGCAGGCTGCGGTTGTGTTCTCCGGTCTCGCGCTGGGCACATTCATCGGAGCGGTTCTCTCCTGGATGATCCTGCCCCTTATCTCGGTGACCCAGGCCGGTGTCGTTCCGGTGCCGGCGCCAAAGGTGTTGATTCCCATCGTCGTGATCGTCGGTCTCAACATCGCCATCTTCGTTGTCCTCGCAATCGTGGTTTCGGCGTTGGCCTACATGTCCCGCCGTCGGAACATCGCCTCACAGCTGCGGATGGGGGACTGAATGGCCTTCAAGCGCGGCTCCATGAGCACCGGGCGGCAGGTCGCTTTCGGTCC
>CAYNSP010000236.1:0-1504 GCA_964400035.1 uncultured Acidimicrobiaceae bacterium
GGAGGTTGTCCGGATTCTCGTGGAACTTTGAAGGTGGCGGTCCTCCCGTCCCGTCCGCTCCCGGTGGGAGCGTTCGGGGTGATCTAGACCCAAGTCCCAGTGGGACGAGAACGAGAGGAACCGCCATGAAGAAGGTACCGTTATCCAAGGTCGCTACCGAGAGCGAGGTGCCCCACGGTGCACTCCCGCCGGAGATTACGAAGGCCCTCGGCGATATCGCCGAGGCCGCCCAGGAGGGCCTTTTGGCGCTCAGTGTCGGGGTGGGCTTCGGTGTGGTCCACCGGCTGATGGAAGCGGAGGTCGATGAGATCGTCGGCCCGAAGGGCAAACACAACCCGGGCCGAGAGGCCAAGCGTCACGGCCACGAGAACGGTTCGATGACCCTCGGTGGCCGGCGAGTCAGGGTGAAACGCCCCAGGGTCCGCAGCGCGAACGACGCAAGCGAAATGGGTCTCTCTACCTATGAGCATTTCGCGGATCGGGATCCGTTGACCCGGGCGGTGATGGACCGGATGCTTGCCGGGGTTTCAACCCGCCGGTATGCCGGGGCTGGCGAACCGGTCGGAGGAGAGGTCGAGGAGGCGTCCACGTCCACTTCGAAGTCATCGGTATCGGAGGCGTTCATCGAACAGACCGCGACCGCCCTTCAGGAACTGATGGCCCGCCGGCTTGACGACATGCGTCTGGCGGCAATGATGATCGACGGCCTTCAGATCGCCGAGAGAACCCATGTGGTCGCCCTGGGGATCACCACCGACGGCGTGAAAGTCCCGCTCGGGCTGTGGGAAGGCTCAACCGAGAACACAACCCTCGTTCGAGCTCTTTTGGCCGACCTGGTCGACCGGGGCCTTGACCCCGAACAGGCGATCCTGTTCGTGGTGGACGGTTCGAAGGCGCTCAAGGCGGCGATCCGGGATGTGTTCGGTGAGAACGCGGTGACCCAACGTTGCCGGCGCCACAAAGAAAGAAACGTCACCGACCTGCTGCCGGAGAAAGACCGTGACCGGGTTCGCGGGCGGCTCCGGGACGCCTGGGCCCTGGAGGATCACCATCTGGCCCTGGATCGCCTCCAGTTGCTGGCCTCAGAGCTCGACCAGAGTTGGCCGGATGCGGGACGGTCACTGCGGGAAGGAATGGAAGAGACCCTCACCCTTACCCGCCTGGGTGTAACCGGGAGGCTCGCAGTCTCACTCGGCTCGACCAACCCGATCGAATCGATGATCTCGATCGCCCGGACCACCTGCCGCAACGTGAAACGTTGGCGAGACGGCGACATGCGAAGGCGCTGGACCGCCGCCGGGATGCTCCAGGCCGAACAGCAGTTCCGCAGGATCTTCGGCTACCGGGATCTCGCCGACCTGATCACCGCAATCGAACGTGAACACCGAAAGGCCACCGGTCCGGCCCCCATGGCGGCCAGAAAGGAGGTGCCCATTCACGCTACGGTGTGACCAACCAAGGACGGACCGTTACCACCAAGTTCCACGACGATCCGGACAACCTC